>JAFDET010000408.1 GCA_019310195.1 Deltaproteobacteria bacterium | reverse complement strand
AGCTCCGTCGAGAGATCCTCGTCGGTCAGGATGACCGTCACTCCGCGTGCGGCCAGATCGCGGGCACGCGCCGCCCGGTTGACGGTCCAGGCATGGATGCGCAGGTGGGCGAAGTCGCGCAGGAAGGCATCGTCGATCTGGCGATGGTCGATGCTCACGGCGCCGGTCCCCGAGCGCGCGGTGGCCTCGCGTACACGGCGGCGCCCCGCGTCGTCCAGGTCCTTGTAGCCCTCGACCCAGTAGAGGATGCGAACGCCGGGCAGGTGGCGGCGCAGGGCCGCCAGTGCTTCCCAATGGATGGACTCGACGAAGGTCCGCTCCAGTGCGCCGTGCCGCCGCAGCAGCGGGCCCAGATGCGTGGCCACCGCCGCCGCGTTCTGCACCGAGAGGTTCTTGAAGTCCAGGTAGAGCCCGGCCCCGGCCGGCAGCAGGGTCAGGTGCTGGTCCAGCGTGTGGATCGCACTCGACGCCAGCTCCTCCACGGTCGGTTCGTCGTGCTGTACCACGAGTCGATCGGGCGCCACGAAGAAGACGTCCAGCTCCACGCCCGGGAAGCCGAGCGCGGCCGCCGCGGCCACGGCCTGCGGGCTGTTCTGCGGGGCGCCGCCGGCGTGGAAGCCCCGGTGGGCCCAGAGCCGGGGCGCTTCCTCGCCCGGCCGCACGTCGGCGCGCAGCGCCCGGAAGCGCTCCTCCCAGTCCGGTGTGGGTGGCTCCAGCAGGTCGTTCCGGATCGCGAGGCTGGTCGCTTGCGCCACCTGGCGGAAGAATGCCGCCTCGGCCTCGCGTGGCTCCGCGGCGCGCGGATCGCTCGTGAACATCGGGTCTTCGCCGGGCTGCAGGGCGAGGCAACGCATGGCGCTCTCGCCGCGCAGCGTGTAGCAAGCGCGATTGCCGTCGCGGTAGTGGAGCCGCTCGCCTTCCAGGTGCACCCAGGGGCTGCCCGCGCCGCTGAGCGGGTCGCGGCCCAGCCACGCCACCTCTCCGCGGAGGCCGGCAATGCGCGCCACGGCCGGCGCTATGTCGATCTGGTGGATGGGCTGGGAGACTCGCGCGGGCTGGCGCAGACCCTTGCTGACGATGGCCAGGGGGATGCGGAAGCGCATTTCGGTCTTCTGGATCGGCGTCAGATCCAGATAGGGGTTGAGCCCCACGCTGTGATCGCCCAGCAGCACCACCACGGTGCGTTCGCCCAGCTCCGATGCGAAGAGGCTCTCGAAGAAGTCCGCCAGCGCGCCGTCCACGTAGTGGAACATCGCCATGTAACGGCGGTGGAGACGGTTGCGGCCCGGGCTCATGGCGGCCTTCAACGGCTCCGGAAGCTCGATGCCCGGGGGCGTCGTGAAGGGAACGTGGCTGGTGGCGGTGAGCAGGGTGGCGAAGAAGGCGTCGTTCTCCGCGGCGATGGACTCCAGCACCTCGAGGGAGGACTGGAGGAAGGGTCCGTCGGCGAGTCCCCAGTCTCCGATCCGTTCGCGGACACCGCGTTCGAGGAAGAAGTCCTCGCCGAGAACGCGCTGCGTCCCGTGCGCTTCCTCGAAACGGTCGGTGTTGTGGAAGCCCACGTCGCTGCTGTTGAGCCACAAGGTGCGGGCGCCGGTGCGTCGGTAGAGCTCCTGCAGGCAGGTGATGCGCAGGTCGGGGTAGCCGATGTAGGCGGCCACTCCGAGCGCGTTGGGCAGCATGGAGCACTTGGCGCTGAGCTGGCCGCGCACGGTCTGTCCGGCCGTGAAGGCGGAGGCGTAGGCCTGCGTGAACCAGATGGCGTGCTCGTCGAGGATCGCGCGCAGGCGCGGGAAGATGTGGGGGCCGATGTCCGGGTGCTGCAGCTCCAGGGCCCGGAAGCTCTCGACGAGCAGCACGATCGTATTCACCGGTCCGTCGGGGGCGAGGCCCAGGTAGTCGCGCAGCGCCCGGACATCCGCGGCGTCGCTCTGCAGGGAACGCAGCAGCGGCCAGTCCGGATTCCCCCCCGGCCCGAAGAGCGCGGTCGCGCGCAGCGGTGCGCCGACGGGCGGCGCGCCGGCGGCGCCGCCTTCCCTGTACGCCTGCAGCGCCGCGTAAGCGCGCGTACGTTCCGAGTCCGAGAGGGGCTCGGAGAGCGTGGAGAGGAGCCGCGCCCGGCGGGCGTCG
>JAFDET010000014.1 GCA_019310195.1 Deltaproteobacteria bacterium | reverse complement strand
CCCGCTGACGTAGGAGGCCAGCGGCGACGCCAGGAACAGGCACAGGTCGCCCACGTCGCGGGGCTCGCCCATGCGTCCCAGCGGGACCGTCGCCGCCACCGCAGCCAGGCCCGCCTCGTCGCCGTAGTGCAGCTGGGACTGCTCGGTGCGGATCATGCCCGCCGTCACCGCGTTGACGCGGACCTTGGGCGCCCACTCCACGGCCAGGGTCTGGGTCAGCGAGAGCAGGCCCGCCTTCGCGGCGCCGTACGCTGCGGTGCCCGGTGAGGGCCGGATTCCCGAGACGCTGGCCACGTTCACGATGCTGCCGCCTTCGTCCTGCTCCTGCATCACCGCGTTGGCGCGCTGGCTGAAGTGCAAGGGAGCCATCAGGTTGAGCGCGACGATGGCCTCGGAGAAGCGCGGTGAGGCGGTTGCGGCCTCCGCGTGGGGCGAGCCGCCGGCGTTGTTCACCAGCACGTCCAATCGCTGGAAGCGCTCGGTGGTGAAGGCCACGATGGCGTCGATCTGCTCCACGTCGCGCACGTCGCCGGGCGTGAAGACGGCTTGCCGTCCGTCGGCCTGGGGCGGCGACTCCGGCTCGTTGCGGCCGCAGATCACCACTTCGGCGCCGGCTTCCAGGAAGCGCTCGCTGATGCCGCGGCCGACGCCGCGCGCGCCGCCCGTGACGATGGCCACGCGTCCCGTGAGATCGATCTTCACGCTCATGCGTCCAGTCCGATGGCCCGCGCGACGCGTTCGCGGTGGAAGGCCGGGTCGCCGAGCATGTGTTCACCGGCACGGGCGCGTTTGAGGTGCAGGTGGACGTCGTACTCCCAGGTGAATCCCACCCCGCCGTGGATCTGCAGCGAATCGGCCGCGCAGCGGAAGTAGGCCTCGGAGGCGGTGGCCTTGGCCAGCGAGGCCAGGACCGGAAGCTCGTAGGACGCTTCGGCCGCAGCGCAGGCCGCGTAGTAGACCCCGGAGCGCGCCGCCTCCACGGCGATCATCATGTCGGCGCAGGTGTGCTTGATGGCCTGGAACGAGCCGATGGGTCGGCCGAACTGCTCCCGCTCCTTGGCGTACTCGACCGCCATGTCCAGGCAGCGCTGGGCCCCGCCGACCTGCTCGACGGCCAGAGCTACGGTGGCGCGGGCCAGGACGCGCTCCCAGGCCGAAGGATCCGCAGCGTCGCCGCCCAGGCGCGCCTCCGCCGGGAGGCGCACGTCGTGGAACTCCAGCGCGGCCAGCCGGCGGGTCTGGTCCATGGTGGGTCGCGCTTCCCTGCGGAGCCCCTCGCTGCCGGCCGGCACGGCGAACAGGGCGGGCTGGTCGTCGAGACGCGCGGCGATCACGAGCAGGTCGGCGCTGTGGCCGTCCAGGACGTGGGGCTCGCCGCCGGAGAGCACGAAGGAATCGCCGTCCCGCCGGGCGCTGGTGCCCAGCCCGCCCGCTTCCCAGGCGTTGCCCGCCAGCGTGGCGCGGCACTGTCCCTCCGCGATCGCCGGCAACAGCGCCGCCTGCTGGGCCTCGCTGCCGGCGCACAGAATCGCGTTCGCGCCCAGGCAGACCGTGGAGAAGAACGGCGCGCAGACCAGGAACTCGCCCATCACCTCCAGCAGCGCCGCGAGCTCGACCTGGGAAAGCCCCAGCCCACCGCACTCCTCGGGGATCGTGACGGCCGTCCAGCCCAGCTCCGCGCCCATCTGCTTCCACAGCTCCGGGTCGCTGCCGGCGCCGCTCTCCATGGCGCGGCGCACGTCCTCGGAGGCGGAGCGGTCTGCGAGGAAAGTGCGCGCGGTTGCTCGCAGCTCTTCCTGCTCGTCGGTGAAGTCGAAGTTCACGCTTCGCCTCTCAGGTGCCGTACACCTTCTGGGGCGGGACCGCTTTCTGGAGCAGCTCGTGCACCGCGGCGCCCACCTCGTCGGGTGCCCAGCGTGCGCCCTTGTCCACCTCGGGACCGCTGCGCCAGCCGTCGGCGATGCTGATCTTGCCGCCGGCCAGCTCGAAGACGCGACCGCTGACGTCGCGGGACTCGGCGCTGCCCAGCCAGACCACCAGGGGCGAGATGTTGGCCGGGTCCATGGCGTCGAAGCCCTCGTCGGGCGCGGCCATCATCTCCGCAAACACCTCCTCGGTCATGCGCGTGCGTGCCGAGGGTGCCAGGGCATTGGAGGTGATGCCGTAGCGGCCCAGCTCGGCGGCCTGCACCAGGGTGAGAGCCGCGATGCCGGCCTTGGCCGCGGAGTAGGCGCTCTGACCCACGGAGCCCTGGAGGCCCGCTCCGGAGCTGGTGTTGATGATGCGGGCGTCCACCGGCTCCCCGGCCTTGGCGCGCTTGCGCCAGTACGCACAGGCCTGGTTCGAGACCGCGAAGTGGCCCTTCATGTGCACGCGGATCACCGCGTCCCACTCGTCCTCGCTGCACGATACGAACATGCGGTCGCGCACCACGCCGGCGTTGTTCACCACCACGTCGAGGCCGCCGAAGCGGTCGATGGCGGCCTTGATCAGCTCGCCGGCCTGCTCCAGGTCGGCGACGTCGGCGCCGTTGGTCACGGCCTCGCCGCCCAGCGCCTCGATCTCCTTCACCACCTCTTCCGCCGGGGAGAGGGAGCCTCCCTCGCCGGCCAGCGATACGCCCAGGTCGTTCACCACGACCTTGGCGCCCTCGCCGGCGAAGGCCAGCGCGTGCTCGCGCCCGATTCCGCGCCCGGCGCCCGTCACGATCACGACGCGCCCGTCACAAATTCCCATGATTCTCTTCTCTTCCTCTGCTGCCGCCGCTACAGGCGCTCGATGATGGTCACGTTGGCCTGGCCGCCGCCCTCGCACATGGTCTGCAGCCCGTAGCGGCCGCCGCTGCGCTCCAGCTCGTTGAGCAGTGTGGCCATGAGGCGTGTGCCGGTGGCGCCGATGGGGTGTCCCAGGGCGATGGCGCCGCCGTTGGGGTTCACCTTCTCCATGTCCGGGTGAAGTTCCTTCTCCCAGGCCAACACCACCGGGGCGAAGGCTTCGTTGATCTCGACGGCGTCGATCTGGTCCAGACTCATCCCGGCCTTCTTCAGCGCGTACTGGGTGGCGGGAATCGGGGCGGTGAGCATGTAGATGGGGTCGTCGGCGCGCACGCTCATGTGGTGGACTCGTGCGCGCGGCGTGAGTCCGTGGTCCTTGACCGCCTGCTCCGAGGCCACCAGCAGGGCGGTTGCACCGTCGGAGATCTGGCTGGCCACCGCGGCGGTGAGCCGCCCGCCTTCGATCAGGAGCGGCAGGCTCGCCATCTTCTCCAGGCTGGTGCCGCGTCGCGGGCCCTCGTCGGTGGTGACGTCGCCGTAGGGCACGATCTCGTTGTCGAAGCGCCCCTCGTCGATGGCACGCAGGGCGCGCTCGTGGAACTGGGAGACCTCCTGGGTGCCGTAGCGCTCGACCCAGCCCTTGGACCCGTGGAAGGGGTTCTCCATGCCCAGGGGCTCGGCGGCGGTCATGGCGTAGGAGATGGGGATCTGGCTCATGTTCTGCACGCCGCCGGCGACGATCAGGTCGCTGGTGCCGCTCATCACGCCCTGGGCGGCGAAGTGCACGGACTGCTGGGACGATCCGCACTGGCGGTCGATGGTCACGCCGGGAACGTGGTCCGGCAGGCCGGCCGCCAGCCAGCAGGTGCGCGCGATGTCGCCGGCCTGGGTGCCGACCGTGTCGCAACAGCCGAAGATCACGTCCTCTACCGCGCCCGGGTCCACGCCGGTTCGCTGCATCAGCGCCTTGATCACGTGGGCGCCCAGGTCCGCCGAGTGCTCCGTCGAGAGCCCGCCGCTGCGCTTGCCCACGGGCGTGCGCACGGCGTCGATGATGAATGCCTCTGCCATCGTTCTACTCCTATCTTTCTACGATTCCTACTTGACGCAGATGACCGACGAGCCGTGGCCGAACAGGCCCTGGTTCGCCGTGATTCCCGCCTTGGCGCCCGCGACCTGACGGTCGCCGGCCTGCCCGCGGATCTGCCAGACCAGCTCGCAGACCTGGGCGATGGCCTGTGCGGGAACCGCCTCGCCGAAGCAGGCCAGTCCGCCGCTCGCGTTCACCGGGATGCGGCCGCCGATGGCGGTGTCGCCCTCGCGCAGCAGCCGCTCCGCCTCGCCCGGCTTGCACAGGCCGATGTTCTCGTACCAGTCCAGCTCCAGGGCCGACGAGAGGTCGTAGACCTCGGCCAGCGACAGGTCCTCGGGCCCGATTCCCGCCTCTTCGTAGGCCGCGTGGGAGATCGAGTCCTTGAAGCTCCGGTCCGGCGCGGCGATTCCCGCTGCCGAGTCCGTCGAGAAGTTCGGCATGTCCATGTAGGTGTCGGGGAAGGTGGGTGTCACCGTGGAGATGGCCGCGATCCGCACCGGCTCGGTGCTGTGCCGGCGTGCGAAGTCCAGAGACGACAGCACCACCGCCGCGCCGCCGTCACTGGTGGCGCAGATCTCGAAGAGCCGCAGCGGGTCGGCCACCATGGCCGAGGCGAGCACCTCCTCCTCGGTGAAGACCTTCTTGTAGCGGGCGTTGGGATTGGTGGCGCCGTGCCGGCTGTTCTTCACCTTGATGTGGGCGAAGTCCTGCTCGGTGGCGCCGTACAGGTCCATGCGCCGTCGGGCGTAGAGCCCGAAATAAGTCGGGTTGGTGGCGCCCAGCAGGCGGAAGCGCAGCCAGTCCGGGTCGAGCACGCGGTCGCCCTTGCTGGGGGCGAGGAAACCCTTGGGCGTGGTGTCCGCGCCCACCACCACGGCCACCTCGCACATCCCGGCCAGGATCCGGGTGCGCGCCACCTCCATGGCCTGGGCGCCGGTGGCGCAGGCCGCGTAGGTGCTGGCCACGGGGATTCCGGTCCAGCCCATGGCCTTGGCGAAGGTCGCTCCGGACACGTAGCCCGGGTAGCCGTTGCGGATCGTGTCGCCGCCGGCCACGAACTGGACCTGCTTCCAGTCGAGGCCCGCGTCGGCCAGCGCGGCCTTGATCGCGTGCACGCCGTACTCGACGAAGTTGCGCCCCCACTTGCCCCAGGGGTGCATTCCGACTCCGAGAATCGCGACTTGGTGGCTCATGCTGCTCTCCTCTTCCGCTCTCGGGGTCAGGCCGCCGCCGGCTTCCACTTCCAGACGACGTACTCGTTCTCGTCGTCCTCGTAGAGGGTGCCCAGCACCAGCTGCATCTCCATCCCCACCTCCAGGGAGGCGGGATCCACGTTCGGAGCCAGCTGGCCCAGCACGACCATGCGCTCGTCGGTCAGCTCCACCGCCGCCACCGTGTAGGGCTCGAACGGATCCGGTGACATGTACGGCTCCGGCGGCTTGTAGTGGTTGGTCGTGTACGACCAGAGCTTGCCGGTGTTCGACAGCTCCACCTCTTCCAGCGCCGCGTCGGCGTGGCCGGGCGCGCGGCTCACGGATACGTCCTTGGGGAAGAAGTAGGTTCCGCTCTCGCTGTCCTTGAGACCGACCAGGCGCGGGTTCTGCTCGTCCATGGTGAACCAGCCCTCGAGGGCCGGCACGCGCTGCTTCGCCATTCGATCCTCCACGTTGCGAGGCTACCTCACGCGCCCCGCGGGCTGTAGCCGAAGCTCTCCGCCGGGAGCGCCCCGTCGATGACCGCGTCGCACAGGCGCGCGCGGTGGAAGACGGAGTCGCCGTAGGCCAGGTCCAGGGACCAGGCCCGCTTCATCCAGATGTGGACGTCCTGCTCGTAGGTGTAGCCGATGGCGCCGTGGACCTGGAGTGAGGTCTTGGCCGCCTGGCTGGCCGCCTCGCAGGCGGCCAGCTTGGCCATGGATACGTCCGCCGCGCGGCAGGGCACTGCGCGGGCCACCGAGTGCGCGGCACGGTAGACGTGCGAGCGCGCGTACTCGAGCTTCACCTTGTCGTCGGCCAGCATGTGCTTGACCGCCTGGAAGGTTCCGATGGCCACGCCGAACTGGACCCTCTGACCCGCGTACTCGGCCGCCAGGGTGATCAGCCGGTCCGCCGCGCCCAGGGCCTGGGCGGCGCTGAAGAGCGCGCCCCGGTCCAGGGCCGCATCGATCAGGCTCCGCGCGGCTTCGCCCTCGGCGACACGCGTGGCTTCGGACGCCTCGAAGCTCACCCGGAACAGGCGTTGCGAGCCGTCGTTCGAGGCTTGCGCCTCCAGGCGGACCGCGTCGCGTGCCACCGCGTGCAGGGCGTCGCCGTCGGCCAGCAGCAGCAGGTCCGCCACGTGGGCGTCGGCGACGAACGGGCTCTGGGGATGGCCCAGCGCCAGGACCGCGCGCCCCTCGGCCACGGCGGGCAGCCAGCGCTCGCGCAGCGCGGCGTCGCCGCACTCGCGCAGCAGCGCCGCGCCGACGGCGGTGCCCACCAGCGGCTCGGCCAATGCCGCCCGGCCCACCTCCTCGAAGATCAGCACGGCGTCGATCTCGTCCATCCCGAGACCCCCGCAGTCCTCGGGAACCAGCAGCCCCGGCACGCCGATCTCCGCAAGCCGCGACCAGAAAGCCGGGTCGCGCCCGGTGTCGGTCTCCCAGCCCGCGCGCAGCCACTCGGGCGTGCACTCGCCGTCCAGGAAATCCCGGACGGTCTGCTGCAGCAGGTGCTGGTCCTCGCTGAAGCCGAAGTCCATCCTATTTCCTCGGCAGGCCGAGAATGCGCTCGGCGATGATGTTGCGCTGGATCTGGTTGGTGCCCGCGTAGATGGGGCCCGAGAGGGCGAAGATGTAGCCGTCGAGCCAGCTTCCCACGTCGCCCGCTGCCGGGGCCGACGGTTGGAGCTCGGCCCGCGGTCCCAGCAGCTCCAGGGCCAGCTCGTGCATGCGCACGTCGAGCTCGGACCAGAAGATCTTGTTGAGGCTGGCCTCCGCGCCGATCTTTCCTCCGGCCAGCAGGCGCGACACCGTCTGGTAGGTGTTCAGGCAGTAGGCCTCGGCGTCCATCCAGCAGCGCGCCACGCTCTCGCGCATGCCGGGCGCGATGGGCGCGCCGGCCCGCGCTGTCTCGCGGTACAGCTTCACGAGCCGCGCGGCCGTGCTCTGGAAGCGGGCCGGGCTGCGCAGCATCAGCCCGCGCTCGAAGCCGGCCGTCGCCATGGCCACGTTCCAGCCCTCGCCCTCGGGCCCCAGCAGGTGCTCGACGGAGACGCGGGCGTCGTCGAAGAACACCTCGGCGAAGGCGGGCTTGCCGTTGATCTTCTCGATGGGCCGGACCGTGACGCCGGGCGCATCCATGGGCACCAGCACGAACGAGAGCCCGCGGTGGCGCGCGGACTCCGCGTCGGTGCGGAACAGGCCGAAGAGCCAGTGGGCGTAGGCCCCGCGCGAGGCCCAGGTCTTCTGGCCGTTGATCACGAAGGCGTCGCCGTCCCGGATGGCGGTGGCCTGGATGTTGGCCATGTCGCTGCCGGCGTTGGGCTCCGACCAACCCTGCGCCCAGACCTCTTCGCTGGAGGCCATGGTGGGCAGGAAGCGCGCCTTCTGCTCCGGCGTCCCGTACTCCATGATGGTCGGGCCCAGCAGGAAGATGCCGTTCTGGTTCACCCGGGCCGGTGCCCCCGCTCGGTAGTACTCCTCTTCGAAGACCAGCCACTCCAGCAGGTCGGCGCCGCGCCCGCCGTACTCCACGGGCCAGGGCACCATGGAGAAGCCGCCGGCGTTCAGCTCGCGTTCCCAGACGCGATGCTCCTCGAACCCCTCGTGGGTGTCGAAGGAGCGCAGCGGCTCCTTGGGCACGTGGGCTTCGAGCCACTCGCGCGCCTCCTTGCGGAAGGCCTCCTGCTCGGGGGTGAAACGCAGGTCCACGTCAGGCTCCGTCGTTGCGGCCGTCGTCGGGCGGGGTGTCGGGGTCGAAGCTCGCGTCGCGCTTCTCCACGAAGGCGTCCCGCGCCTCCTGGGAGTCGGGCGACGTGTAGAGCTCGAGGGTGAAGCCCTGCTCGAAGCGGTAGCTGCGCTTTACGTCCAGGGTCTCGATTCCGTTGAGCGACTGCTTGGCCAGGCGCAGCGCCTTGCCGCTCTTGCCGGCGATGCTGCGGGCCAGGTCCAGAGCGGCGTCGCGCAGCTGTTCGCGCGGGACCACCGAGTCCAGCGCGCCCAGCCGGTAGGCCTCCTGGGCGTCGATGGACTCGCCCGTGTAGAGCATGCGCCGCGTCTTGGCCATGCCGAACATCCGCAGCAGGTGGGTCGCCGCGCCCAGGGCGCCGCGGTCGATCTCCGGCAGCCCGAAGCTGGCGTCCTGCGAGGCGAGCACGATGTCGCTGGAGCCCGAGATGCCGATGCCGCCGCCCAGGCAGTAGCCGTGCACCGCCGAGATCACCGGCACCGGGCAGTCATAGATGGCGGCGAAGGTGTCGTAGCAGCCGCGGTTCACCTCGGTGATCAGGCTCCCGTCGACGGCCAGCTCTTTTACGTCCACGCCCGCCTGGAAGCCGCGCCCTTCGGCGCGGATCACGATGCAGTTGACGTCGTCGCGGCGGCCGAGCTCGTTGATGCGCTCGGCGAACAGGTGCCAGCCGGCGCAGTTCAGCGCGTTGACCGGCGGGTTGTCGATCACGAACTCGGCGATGCGCTCGCGGACGTCGATCTGGAACGGCATCGGACCTCCTAGCCCGGCTTACCGGGCCCCGTTGGCCAGGTTCTTGAGCGTGGTCTCGGCTTCCTCGACGATGCGGGCCACCAGCTCGGCGCAGCTGGGCCGATCGTCGATCACGCCGGTCACCGTGCCGCTGGGCAGGTACCCGCCGGCGGGATCCCCATCCTGCATGGCGCGCCGGGCCAGGATGGGCGCGTTGGCGGCCATCAGCATCTGCGAGCGGCTCATCCGCTCGTGGCGTCGCATCGCCAGACCCGAGCGCAGCAGGTCCGGGATCGAGGCGCCGGTGGCCCGGCGCAGCTCCATCGCATTGCGAAAAGACAGCCACAAGCGCGCCAGCGGCCCCTTGCGCTCCAGCTCGTCGATCAGCTCGTTGCGGATCATGCGCTGGGGCATCCCGTCGAGCACCGTGCTGACGATCACGTCGTCCACGCCCGCGGCCACGAAGCGCTGCGCGGTGGCGTCGGGGACCGGGCTCTCGCGGGTCAGCACGAAGCGCGTACCCATGGCCACGCCCTTGGCGCCCAGGGCCAGGGCTGCCACCAGGCCGCGCCCGTCGCGGAACCCGCCGGCCGCCAGGATGGGGACGCGCACGGCGTCGGCGCACTGGGAGACCAGCAGCGAGGTGGGCACGCTCCCGGTGTGGCCACCGCCCTCGGCGCCCTGCACGATGATGGCGTCGGCGCCCAGCTTCTCCGCCTTGACGGCGTGCTTGACGGCGCCGCAGGTGGGAATGCACACGACGCCGGCGGCCTTGAGCCGCTGGATCAAGCTCGGGTCCGGCGCGCGGTTGTAGCCGGCGGCGCGCACTCCGTGGGCGATGACGGCCTCGCTGATCACATCGGCGCCCGGCGCGTCCATCAGGAAGTTGACGCCGAAGGGGCGGTCCGTGAGCCGCTGGGTCCTCTCGATGGCGGGGCCGACCTGGTCGGGCGGGATCGTCGCCGCCGCCAGGAACCCGAAGGCGCCGGCGTTGCTGGCCGCCGCGGTCAGCTCGG
Organism: Deltaproteobacteria bacterium; assembly: GCA_019310195.1. Classification (GTDB taxonomy): domain Bacteria; phylum Myxococcota_A; class UBA9160; order UBA9160; family JAFDET01; genus JAFDET01. The sequence continues at coordinate 26,258 of JAFDET010000014.1, read as the reverse complement.
GCGTGGCGACCCAGCCCATCCCCGTCTGGACGATGGGGTAACGCGAGCCCAGGAGATCGCAGAGCGGTGTGTGGAGGGGGGAGGTCACGATGGCACTCAGCCGGGCACTTCCCGGTCGCGGGCGCCGCCCGGATCGAGGACCTCGCGGATCAGGCGCAGCTCCTCGGCGTCGGGCGTGCGCGTCGTGGGCGCGTCGTCGGGAATCGTCAGCTCGAAGCCGGTCTGCTCCACGACCTCGTCGATGGAGACGCCGGGGTGGAGCGACGCCAGACGCATGCGCCGATCCGGCGTGTCGAAGTCGAAGACGCCCAGGTTGGAGACCACGCAGCGGATCTCGTGGAAGCGCGCCGCCGAGCCCAGCTTGCGCGCGCGGTCGTAGCCGACGCCCGAGACCACATCCACCTGCTCCACGAATACGCGCGTGCTGTGGTTGGGGACCCAGTAGCTGGTGGGATGGCTGATGGTGTTGCCGGGCGCGCCGCGCATGCCCAGGAGCTGGGCCTTGGGCTTGGCGTGGGGGCCGATGCAGGCGAAGTTGTGATTGCCGTAGCGGTCGATCTGGGTGGCGGTCATCACCACGTGGCGGCGCCCGTTCCAGAGCAGGTCGAAGACGCGCCGGAAAGGCATCCAGCCCTCGACCACCGGCTCCTGCGCAGCGTCGCCGGTCAGCGGCGCCACGTCGTCGCGCAGGTAGGCGACGCCGTCGGTCATGAGCAGGTCCGGCTCGAAGGTGCTCTTGGCGAGCCGTGCGCCCAGGGCGGGGATGGCGCCGAAGGCGCTGGCCAGCCGCTCCCCGTCCCCCCGGAACGCGTCGGCGACCGCCGTCGTGCAGACCTCGGCGCGGGTCGCATCGCTCATGCTTCGCGCACCCGCTTCTGGTACTCGGCCTCGTCGACGGTGTCGATGTACTTCGCGTAGAAGCGGTCCCAGTGGTCCGGGTCCTTGGCGGTGGTGGCGTACTCGCGCTGGAAAGCCTCGTCGCGGCCGTAGTCCGGAGGACACTCGGTGAAGTGGGCGCCGTGCGGCGCCTCGATCACACCGTCCACCTGGCTGCGGTTGAGCAGCAGCGTCTGGGGGACGCCGCCCTTGACCAGGTCGCCGGTCTCGACGATCTGCTCGCAGCTCACGAAGCGCCGCTTGGCGGCGCCGCAGAAGAGGTCGTCGAAGTAGGGGTCGGGGCCCAGGTACTGGGCGTTGCCCCGCGCGTCCGCGCGGTTCAGGTGCACGAAGGCGGCGTCCAGCTCGATCGCGGGCATGGCCACCAGCTCCTCGCCGTCCGCGTACGGAGAGGTCACCGGCTTGATCCAGCGCTCGTTGATCTCCAGTACGTCGGAGCCCAGCCCGGCGCGGGTGGGCAGGAAGGGCAGGCGCAGGGTCGCCGCGTAGAGCCCCCACTGCAGCATGCCCTCGTCCAGCTCCACGGCCTCCACGGAGCCGGCCTGACGCACCGCGCGGAAGTGCGGCTCCAGGGGGATCGAGTCCAGGGACACGAAGCCGTAGATGATCCGGCTGACCTTGCCGGTCTTGCACAGCAGGCCGGCGTCGGGACCGCCGTAGGTGACCAGGGTCAGGTCCCGGAGCTCCGAGCGCAGGATCTCGCGCACCACGGACATGGGCTTGCGGCGCGAGCCCCAACCGCCGATGCCGATGGTCATGCCGTCGCGGAGCTCGGCGACGGCCTCGCGCTCTGTGGTGCGCTTGTCCAAGGGCCGAATACAATAACGATACGTATCGTTTCTGTAAACCCCCGCGGGGAGATCACATAAAGTACCAGACCTGCACGGAGGGACGTTCCTGCATAACTGCACCAAGTACCACTCCTGGCGGGTAGGACTGACCCCCAGTGCAGTTATGCAGGAACGTCCCTCCGTGCAGGTCTGGTACTGGGTGCAGTTAGTTGGGGAGGGCGAAGGCGATCAGGGCGTCGCCGGGTTTTGACCAGCCGTGGCCGCCCGAGGCGATTACCACGAATTGCCGGCCCTGCGCGTCCAGCCGGTAGGTGAGCGGGGTTGCGTTGGCCGTGTAGGGCAGTCGCGTGCTCCAGATCACGCGGCCATTCTCCACGTCGAAGGCGCGGAACGTCTTCTCGGTGGTGGCGCCGATGAAGAGCAGGCCGCCGGCGGTGACGATGGACCCGCCCAGGTTGGGTGCACCCACGTCGCCCTGGAGCCACCAGATCGGCCACGGCGCCTGGTCGCGGCTGCTGCCCAGCGGCACCTCCCAGAGGATCTTCCCGGCGCTCAGGTCGAGCGCGGTCAGGGTTCCCCACGGCGGCGGGTTGCATGGTGCGCCCAGCGGCGAGAGCAGCGGCCCGCGGACCACCGCGTAGGGCGTGCCCTGCATCGGGTACATGTCGTTGGGGTAGGTAACCGTCTTCTCGGGCAGCGCGTCGTAGTCCTCGCGCGAGATCAGCTTGACCACCAGGGGCAGGCGCATCTGGTTCACGTAGGCGAGGTTCCGCTCCGGATCGAGGGAGATGCCGCCCCAGTTGGGGCCCCCCGCCGGACCCGGCCAGATGACGCTGCCCTCGACAGAGGGCGGCGTGTAGATGCCTTCGGAGCGCAGCTCCGCGATGCGCTCGCGGCACTTGCCCCGGTCCCAGGGCGTGAAGCCGAAGGCGTCGTCGGGGGTAAGTGTGGTTGGGTGCAGCGGCGGCAGGTGGGTGGGGAAGGGCTGCGTCGGCGACAGGGTTTCGCCCGGCACGCCGCCCTGGGGCACCGGCCGCTCTTCGATCGGGAACAGCGGCCGGCCGTTCAGCCGGTTCAGCAGGAAGAAGAGACCCATCTTGGTGGGCTGGACCAGCGCGGGCACGACTCGCCCGTCGGGATGCCGGAAATCCAGCAGCGTGGGCTGGGCCGGCACGTCGTAGTCCCACAGGTCGTGGTGCACGGTCGGGAAGTGCCACGCCACCGTTCCCGTGCGCGCGTCCAGCGCGACCGTGGCGCTGGAGTAGTGATCGAGACCCTGGCGCTGGCCTCCGAAGTGGTCCGGTGAGGCGTTTCCGGTGGGAACGAAGACCAGGCCGCGCTCCGTATCCGCCGAGAGCGGGGCCCACACATTGGGCGTGCCAGCGGTGAACTCGCCCTCGTCCGTGGTGGGCCGTCCCTGCCATCCCGGCGGGACCGGATCCCAGGCCCAGCGCAGCGCACCGCTGCGCGCGTCGAAGCCGCGCACCACGCCGGCCGGCGCGTCCACACGCTCGTTGTCCGCCACCAGCGCGCCCACCACCACCACGTCCAGTACGGTGAGCGGCGGCGACGTCGGGTAGTACTCCCAGTCCGGAGCCTCGCCGATGCCCTCGCGAAGCTGCACGCGCCCGCCGCGGCCGAAGTCCGCGCACGGCTCCCCGGTGGCGGCGTCCAGCGCGATCAGCTGGGAGTCGAGGGTCCCGGTGAAGATCCGTGCGGCGCAGGCCTGGCCCGGTCGGCGCTCGGGGTCGCGCCAGTGATCCACGCCCCGACACACGCGGGGGTAGGGGCCGTGCAGGCGCGTGGTCCGCTGCCCCGGGTCGAAGGTCCAGCGTTCTTCGCCGCTGGCGGCGTCGAGCGCGATCACCCGGTTGAACGACGTGCAGAAGTAGAGCGTGTCGTCTACGACGATGGGCGTGGCGTTGAACGAGGTGCGCGTCGACCCGTCGCTGCCGTCGGAGACGTCGCCGTGGTGGTACTGCCAGGCGACCTCCAGGTGCCCGACGTTGTCGCGGTTGATCTGGGTGAGCGGGGACCAGCGTCCGCCCCGCTCGTCGCCGCCGTAGACCGGCCAGTCCGCCAGCGGTCCGGACAGGTCGATGGGCGGCGGCGCCGGATCGCACGCCGGAAGCAGGAGCGCTGCGAGCGCCGCAGTCGCGAGCCGTCGACGCATGGATCCTTCCCTGTGAGAGAAGTGGAACATGTTCTAATCTGGCCCGGCCTGCAAGCCAACGGAGCCGCCATGCAGTTCTGGCAGTCCCTCGCGTTCACGGAGCCGGAGCAGCTGATCCCGACGGCCCGAATCGCCGAGGAGGTGGGCTTCGAGGGCGTGCTCCTCTCGGATCACCTGTTCTTTCCCGGCCGCCTGGAGTCCCGCTACCCCTACGCCGAGGACGGTCGCCCGGGCTTCGACGGCGCCACGCCGTTCCCCGATCCGTGGGCGACCATCAGCGCCATGGCCGCGGCGACCGACCGGCTGCGCTTCGCCACGCTGGTCTACATCCTCCCCCTGCGGCACCCGCTGGAGGTGGCGAAGAGCGTGGGCACCGCCGCCGTGCTGTCGGGCGATCGCGTCGTCCTGGGAACCGGCGCCGGCTGGATCCGCGAGGAGTTCGAGACCCTGGGCGTACCGTTCGAGACCCGCGGTCGCCGCTACGACGAGGCCATCGACGTGTTGCGCAAGGTCTGGACGGGCCGACCCGTGGAGCACCGCGGCGAGCACTTCGCCTTCGACACGCTTCAGATGAGCCCGGCTCCCGCCAAGCCCGTTCCCCTCTGGGTGGGTGGCCTCAGCCGGCCGGCCTTGCGCCGCGCCGCCCAACGCGGCGACGGCTGGATCGGCACAGGCCAGACCCCGGACGAGGCGGCGGGGTTCCTGGAGGAGTTGGCGCGGTTGCGTCGCGCGGCCGGTCGCGCAGACGAGCCCTTCGACGCCCTGGTCCCGCTCACCACGCCGCCGGAGCCGGACAGCCTGGCCCGGCTGGCGGATCGGGGTTTGACCGGTACCGTCTCCTATCCTTTCACGTACAGCGTTGGCGCCGGGTCGAGCCTGGACCAGAAGCGCGCCTATCTCGAAGACTTCGCCGAGAGCGTGATCCGGCCCCTGGGCGGATGAACGACGACGGCGATGCCGCGGGGGTCCATGAACGTCAAGGTCCACGAGCTGATGACGGAATCCGTCCTCACCACAGAGCCGCACACCACCGTGGACCACGTGCGTCACGTGATGGAACGCAACAGGATCGGGGCCATGCCGGTGGTGGACAGCGACGGCCAGCCCGTCGGCATCATCTCCGCCTCGGATCTGGTGGGCGACGTGAAGGGCGGCGCGCCGGTGAGCAGCATCATGACCGAGAAGGTCTACACGGTGCCGAAGTACGAGGACGTGAGCATCGCAGCGCGGGTCATGCGCAACCACGGGATCCATCGGGTGGTGGTGACCCATGAGCAGAAGGTGGTGGGGGTGCTGAGCTCCTTCGACCTGCTCACGCTGGTGGAGGACCACCGCTGGGTGGCCAAGAACCCGCCGACCGAGTCCCAGCGCAAGGGCCCCAAGCGAAGCTGAGCCGGCTCAGGCCGGGTAGACGCGTTCGCCCGGGGCGAAGGGCGCCCGGCCCTGCGGATCCAGGCCGGACGCGGCGCCTTCGACGCGCCAGAGCGGCTCCCAGCAGGCGTGCTTCTCCAGCAGGGTGCGCGCCGCGCCCTGCGCGGGCTCGGACAGGGCCGCGAAGTGCGCCCGCAGGCGCTCGAGACACCAGACCCGGTAGCGCGAGGTGGGCAGTCGCCGGTACCCCACGCCCTGGATCGTGACGTCGAAGCGGCGCCGGCCCTCCTTCCAGGCCTCGGCATTGGCACACAGATGCTCCAGGTGGGTGGCGCCGATCTCGTCCAGGATCGGCTCCCAGTCCGGGGGAACACCCTCGACCAGCGGGCCGTGCAGCCGGCCGGCGCGCGCGTTCCAGACCCGGGCCACCCATGCCCACACCGCGGGCGCGCGGTTGCGCATGATGCGAGCCGGCGTCGGGTCCAGCGCGAAGTGGCGGAACAGGGGCCCCATGAATCCGAAGTCGGCCAGCGTCGGGCGCTCGCCCAAGAAGAATTGGCGGCGCTCCAGCACCCCCGAGAGCTGATCCAACGTGCGCGTGTAGCAGGCTTCCACGTGGTCGCGGGTCCGGGCGTCGACGCCGTCCTTGCGTACGTACGTCCCGCGTTGTCGGCGCCGGATCGCGAGCACCTTGAGCGCATGGGGCAGGGGGATGTCGGTCATCAGCTCGCGCACGATCCGTTCGCCCAGCAAGCGGCGCCCGTCGGCGTAGCTCCAGCGGTAGTGCATGGCCGGGCGCCACAGCCACTCGTCGGCATGGTCCTCGAGCAGCCGGCTGAGGAAGGCCTGCAGCGGATCTTCGGGAATCACCGCGGGCTCCGGGTGCTGCGTTTCGAGCCAGGCGATGATCGGCGTGGTGTCGGTCATCCAGCGCCCGTCGGGGAGCTCCACCGCCGGCATCTGCGCGGCTCCGGTCTTCTCGGGCACGACGCCGCGGAAGAGCCGCATGGTCATGGGCCTGCGCTCGTAGGGGATCTCCTTGAAGCGCAGGTACGCCTCGAGCTTCCCGGTGAAGTAGGAGACCTCCGAGCCGTAGACGACCAGCTCCGGCGCAGGCATGGCGCGACTCTACAGCAGCCCGTGATGGGCTCGGCGCCGCCGAGAGCTCTCCCCGCGGGGGCCAGAGCCAGGCATTCGCCGCGCAGCTCCGTCTTTATCGCCCCGTTCCGTCACCTGAACCCGGCTCGGGGGCACTTATTGGGTGATGAACTGGTTCACCCACTTCACGCGGCCGGCGCGCCGCAACCTGGCCCCCAACGGTCGCAATCACGTGCGGCGCGACTCCGAGCACACTCTGTGCGGGATCGGGCTGGAGCGCTGGATGGCCAACCGCATCGTGGTCCGGGATCCCCTCACCCGGGTCGAGGCCTATCCGAGCTGCAAGCGCTGCACGCGTCTCGAGGCACACCACGCGCCGGCGGACACCGCGGCCGCCCTGGCTGCCTAGGCCAGCGCCTTCTCGAACGCCTCGACGAACGTCCTCAGCACCTGGACCCGGGCCAAGCGCTTGTCGTCGCCCGCCACCAGCGTCCACGGCGCTTCGCTGGTGCTCGTCTTGGCGACCATCTCGTTCACGGCGGCCCGGTACTCGTCCCACTTCTCGCGGTTGCGCCAGTCCTCTTCCGTGATCTTGTGGGCCTTGTGGGGCGTCTGCTCCCGCTCTCGGAAGCGCCGGAGCTGCTCTTCCGGGCTGATGTGCATCCAGAACTTGAGCAGCGTGATGCCGTGGTCGCAGAGCTGCTCCTCGAAGGCGTTGATCTCCCGATACGAGCGACGCCAGGCTTCCTCGCGGGCCAGCCCCTCGACGCGCTCGACCATCACGCGACCGTACCAGGAGCGGTCGTAGAGGGTGATGTGGCCTGCCCGCGGCAGGCCGCGCCAGAAGCGCCACAGGTAGTGATGGGCCCGCTCCTCGTCGGTGGGCGCAGCGATCTGCACGACGCGGTAGAGACGGGCGTCCAGGGCGCGGTTCACGCGGCGGATGGCGCCGCCTTTGCCGGCGGCGTCCCAGCCCTCGAAGAGGGCCACGCAGGTCTTCTTGCGCTCCCAGGCCTTCCACGAGAGCGCGTTGAGCCTGGACTGTAGGGACTTGAGCTCGCGGCTGTACGCCTCCGGCTCGATGCGCTCTGTCAGATCCACGCGGTCGAGGATCGTGAGGCGGGCTGCTTCGAGGTCCGGGATCTCGATGTCGTGGGACTCCGGCGGCTCGGGCGTTGCGGCCTCGCTGTCCAGACGCCTGCGCAGGGCATCCAGGATGATGAATCCCGTGGCCAGGTCGCGGTAGCGCCGGTTGGTGGACTCGATCACCCGCCACGCGCACTGGCCGGTGTCGGTCCTGCGGATGGCGCGCTCCGAGACGGCGGCGAACTCGTCGAAGCGCTTGGCGAACTTCTTGGTGAAGGGGGAGACGTCGAGGGTGTTGCGTCCGTCTTCCTTGCGATCGGCCTCGATGCGCTTGCTCTGCTCCTTCTTGGGCAGGTGGTACCAGAGCTTCAGGATCAGCGCGCCATCGGCCGCGAGCATGCGCTCCAGGGAGGCGATGCGGTCGAGCTCGAGTTCGAACTCGCCATTGGAGAGCTTCCCAAAGGCGCGCTCGACGATGGGCCCGCTGTACCAGGAGCCGAAGAAGATGGCGATCTTGCCCCGCTCGGGCATGTGTCGCCAGAAGCGCCACGCCGTCGGGTGCTCGCGTTCCTCGTCGGTCTCGTCCCAGAAGGCGGAGGTCGTGATGCCGCGGGTGTCGAGCCACTCGTGCAGGCGGTTCACCACCTCGCCCTTGCCGGCGCCCTCCACGCCCGACACGATCAGGATGACCGGGATCCCCGCCTCGGCGAGCTCCCGTTGGGTCTCCAGGAGCTTCGTGCGGAGCTCCGGCTCCAGGCGCTCGAACTCCTTCTTGGAGACCTTCCGCCCCAGCTCGGCTGCTTCGAACATCACGAGATTGTACCTCGGCTGAACCGGAAGGCGTCTTCAGCCGGGCGGCGGTCTCAGGGGGGGCCGGCGGCCAGCGCGCGGGACGCGAACCAGAAGATCCCCGCCGCCAGCACCGCCGCGGAGCCGGCCTGCACGACAAGCTGTCGGCGGGTCTGGGGCCCTCGGAGCAGTGCGCGCAGGAAGGGCCAGGCCACGGCGACGATGGCGAGCTGGCCCAGCTCGACACCCACGTTGAAGCCGAGCAGCGCCGGGGCCAGGCGGCTGGGCGGCAGCTCCATCTCGGTGAGGATGCCCGCGAAGCCGAAGCCGTGCACCAGCCCGAACACGAAGGCCAGCAGCCAGCGCAGCCGGAAGGGTCGGGCCACCCGCGACAGCAGGCCGAAGTAGCACAGCGAGAAGAGGCCGATGCCGGCCAGCGCCAAGGCGGGGACCGCGACCCGACCCGCCAGCGCACCGGCCGTGGACACGGCGAACAGTGCCGCCAGGCCGACCAGGATCGTGCGCCGCCCCCGCGCCGAAACCGTCAGCGCCGTGTTCTCCAGCGCCACCACCACGATCGAGAGCCCGATCAGGGCCTCGACCGCCCCGGCCTGGGGGCGCACCCAGCCCAGCACGCCCAGTGCCAGGGTCAGGCTGTGGGCGACGGTGAAGCCGGTCACCACCGTGGCCACCTCCCATACGGTCACGCCGACGAGAAGCAACGCGAGCAGGAATGCCAGGTGGTCCCAGCCGGTGGCGATGTGCTCGATCCCCAGGCGGACGAACTCCCGAAACGAACTGGCCCGGGGCAGCTCCCGGCCTTCGGCCCGGTCCAGCTCGAGCAGCGGGGAGGCCAGCACGAATACGCGTCCCAGGGGCGCCGCTTCGTCGATGCGCAGGCGGGCCAGGTGCAGGTGGGCCGGCATCACCTCGGTGAAGCCGTCGGCCCGCACCGAGCGCTCACCGGCGAGCGAGCACTGGATGCGCCAGCGGCGAGCCACGTGGGTGGCGTCGGGCACCGGCGACGCACGCGGTGCGGTCGGGTGGCACGCGACGCCGTTTACCTGCAGCCGGTAGTGGCTGGTCAGGTAGGCGTCCACGGCCGCCGCCAGATCCGGCCGTGTGGCGAGAACCCCGGGAGTCAGTCCGCCCAGCTCGGGTAGCGCGCGCTGCAGGTCCAGCCAGGTCGCCTGCACGCGCACGCGCGCCGAGGGCCGCTCTGCGTCGCGGATGTCCCAGGACGACATGGACGTGGAACGGCCGTGGGCGAGTGCCGCTCCAGGCAGTCCCAGGGCCAGGGACGCCAGCGCAGCCAGCGCCAGCGTTCGCGTCATGGCGCGTCCAGCCTCGCATCGTCGATCCGGATCGTGGAGTCCGCGCGCAGGTCGTCGATGGCGCGGGCCAGTGCGCGCTCGCCCAGCGAGCGCAGGTACTCGGCGCGGACCTGGTTGCGGACCTCGTCGAAGGGCGCCACGGCGCCCTCGGTCCGCTCCACCAGCCGCACCACGTGGTAGCCCCCGACGCCCCGGATCGGATCGCTCACCTCGCCGGCCTCCAGGCGTTCCGCCGCCACGGCTGCGGTGGGCCCCAGGTACTGGCGCAGGGTCTCCACCGGCAGCAGCCCGGCCGGCAGTGGGGCCGTCGGGACGTCGCCCAGGGCGGAGGCTACGTCGGGCAGCGGCTCGCCGGCCCTGGCTCGACGCGCGATCTCCGAAGCGCGCTCGTAGCTCTCGTTCTCCGCGCGGCCGCGGGCGGACACGAAGGCCACCTCCACCGACAGGCGCCCGGGCCGCGTGAATCGCTCGCGGGAGTCGGTGTGAAAGGCGCGTAGCGCCGCCTCGTCGGGCTCATCGGCCTCGGCATCGCTGGCGATGCTGGCGATCAGCGCGGACACGATCGAGCGGCGGGCGGTGGGCTCGTGCCGGGCCAGGCCCAGCTCCAGTCCGCGCTGGAAGAGCAGCTCCTCGTCGATCATGCGCTCCAGCAGCCGCCGGCGCTCGTCGGCGCCCAGCTGGCTGCGTCGTTCGCCGGCCACCGCCGCGGCGAAGCGCTCGAAGGCCTCGGCCGACAGAGGCTGCTGGTTCACGACGGCGATCGCGCCCTCCGGCAGTCCGCCCACCGCGTCGCCGGAGCCGGCGAGGCCCCATGCGGCCAGCGCGATTCCCAGCGCCGCACCCGCGCCGAGCAGCCCGAGTGCCCGGCGGTCCCGATCCTCTCCCATGCTTCCCCCTGACGAGCGAGGCTGGATTGTACCTGCACCATCGCTCTCCACCGCATAGACTCACCCGCGTGGGGTTAGACGAGGTCCGCCGCCGGTTCGCGGATGAGCTCGCGGAGGCGCTGGAGCTGCGCACGCCGGGACTTCGCGAGGCCTTTGCCCGCGTGCCGCGCGAGCGCTTCCTGGACCGAGGTCCCTGGCTCGAGTTTCGCATCGACGGCTACTACTCCACACCCGACGCGGATCCTGCCCAGGTCTATGCGGATTGCTCCCTGGCGTTGGACGTCTCGCGCTTCATCAACAACAGCTCGCCCTACCTGGTGGCGAAGATGATCGACGCCCTGGCTCTGGAGGCCGGCGACCGCGTGGTGCAGGTGGGCTGCGGCAGCGGCTACTACACGGCCATTCTGGCCGAGCTGGTGGGGCGCGAGGGGCGCGTGCGGGCGCTGGAGCTCGAGCCGCGACTCGCCGAGCGGGCGCGCCGCAACCTGCGCCGGGTGCGTCAGGTGGAGGTGGTTCACGGCGACGGGACCGATCCGCTCGAAGGACCGCTGGACGCGATCCTGGTGGGCGGCGGCGTCACGCATCCCCCGGACTCCTGGCTGGATGCGCTGGACGTGGGCGGCCGACTGGTGCTTCCACTCACGGGAACGCGGATTCCCGGCGGCGTCACCGCGCGCGTGATCCGCGACCACGCAGGGCAGGTGCTGCGACTCGTGAAGCATGGCGCAGGGTTCGAGGCCCGCTTCATCGACGGGGTTGCAATCCCGGCGCTCTTCGGGGGGCGGGATCCCGAGATGCAGAAGCGCATCGCCCGGGCCTTCGAAGGCGGCGGAGTCCGCGAGGTCCGCTCGCTGCGGCGCGACGAGCACGTCCACGACGACACCTGCTGGCTCCAGGGCGTGGGCTTCTGCCTCTCTACCCAGGAGCTCCGCGGGAGCTAAGGAGTGGCGCCGGCGGGGACGTACTCGCGGATGAGGTTGGCGCGCACGTCCTGCTCGTCGAGCCAGACCGGCTTGGTCATGCGCTTGGCGAAGAGCACCGCCTGGTCCGCGTAGTGGGGCGAGGTGGCGTCCAGGGTGGCGCTGCCGAACTGGTGGATGCTGCGCGAGCGGACGCCGCGGGGTCCCCACTCCACCATCAGCACGTAGGAGTCCCCGGCCACACCACGCATTCGGCCGTCGTCGGTGGGCTCGGCGTAGACCGCGTGCAGGATGTCCGGGCCGCCTCCCACGCCCAGATCCAGGTCGCCCCGGCGCAGCCGGTTGACCTGTTCCCAGGGAGGGTCGAGCCGGCCGTGATGCTCGCGCAGCGTGTCGGCCGCCCGGCCCAGAAGCTCCAGCAGCGAGGGCGGCTCCAGCCCGCGGCGCAGGGCGTTCCAGTAGGGTAGGAGGGTCAGGATGCCGATGGCTGTGCCGCGGTTGGTGGGCTCGGCGCCCAGGTCCCAGGCTGCGATCCGGTCCCAGGCCTCGCGCAGCTCCGGGTCCTCGGGCGGGCCGGCCTCCAGGAGCTGCCGCACCCAGCCGGCTTCGTCCGACTCCCGGGAGTAGGCCATGTCGAACTTGTACGCGAAGAACTCGTCGCGGGTAATCGAGGCGTCGGGACCGAAGAGTTCCAGGGCACGCAAGGCCCGGTTGGTCATGTGTGTCTCGACGCCCAGCTTCGGATCGAACTCGTCCTGGCGCGGGTTGTCGGTCCCGTCCGTGGTCCGGTAGGGCGTGCTGTTGCAGTTCTGGGCGAAGCCCGACGCCGGGTTGGTCACCTGGGGCAGCGCGTCGAAGGGCAGGTACTCGCTCCACAGGGTTTCGGAGGTGCTGCCGTCCACCACGCCGCTCCAGTCGTGGCCGTCGGCGCGCAGGGGAAGCTTGGCGTTGTAGACGTACCAGACGTTGCCCGCCTCATCGGCGTAGAGCGTGTTGAACATGGCGATGCGATGCAGGCGCATGGCCGCGCGGAACTCCTCCAGGTTCTGCGCGCGGTTCATGCGGTAGATCTGCTCGAGCATGCCGCCCTCGCCGATCCCGGCAAAGCGCACCGCGAAGGTGCCGTCCTTGCGGCGCACTACCGGGCCATGCACCGACGCCAGCACCTCGCGCTGCACGGTCCAGTGGAACGGGCCCCAGAGGCGCACGCGGATCGGGATCTTCCGCTGCTCCAGCTCGCGCCACTCCCCATCGAAGCGGTAGCGATTCGGATCCTCCGGGTGGATCTCCAGCCGGAACACGTCCACCAGGTCGGGCTGATTGACGGTGTGGGCCCAGCCCAGGTGGCGGTTGTGGCCGTGCAGAATCACGGGCGATCCCGGGAAGACGCCGCCCACGGCCTCCCAGCCCTCGTCGCTGCGCAGGTGCGCCTCGTACCACGCCACCGGGCCGGTCCAGGGCTGATGGGAGTTGACCGCCAGGCGCGTGCGCCCGTCCGCGGAGCGTTTGGGAGCCACGGCGAACGAGTTCGAGCCTCGGGGCGGCTCCGGCTTCTCCTCCTCCAGCGCGCGGTCCTCGTCCAGCAGGCGCGCCAGCTCGCCGCCCGCCACGAACGCCGCGTTCTGGAACACGAACCCGGCCGCCAGGTCGACGCCGCTGACGGGCAACACACCCGGCAGCACCTGGTCCGGGTGGTGCTGTCCGAAGCGGTTGATGCCGTCGGCGTAGGCCTCGGCCACCGCGCGTGCTTCGGGGGAGAGGTCGCGTTCCCAAGCCGCACGGGCCACGTCCTGCACCCGCAGCCAGCGCGACAGGAAGTCGTAGCGCGCCGCGTCGCGCCCCCGGACCGCCGCCAGCGAGCCCCGCGACATCAAGAGCGACTCCTGGATCGTGGCGAAGTCGTCCTCGGCGTGGGCCCAGGCCAGGCCGAAGGCCACGTCGGCGTCGCGGGCGCCGAAGATGTGCGGCACGCCCCAGCTGTCGCGCAGGATGTGCACGTCGTAGGTCTGGCCGGAGGAGGGGATCTCCGGCGCCGGCGCACCGCAGGCCAGGGCCAGGCACAGAATCGGGATCCAACGCGTCCTCATGCAACCTCCGGGCGCGGCAGGGTACCTCGTTCAGTCCCGACAGGCCGCGACGAAGCCGCCGAAGAGCGCGCGGCGGTGGGGGGCGTCCATGCGCTCCGGGTGCCACTGCACGCCCACGCAGAAGGGCGCACCCGGGCGTTCGAGGGCCTCGACCACGCCGTCGTCGGCGCGGGCACTGATGCGCAGGGCCGGTCCCGGGTCGGCCACCGCCTGATGATGGCGGCTGTTCACGCGATCCGCGTCGGGTCCCAGCAGCGCGGCCAGACGCGTGCCGGGCTCCACGCGCAGGCCGTGCTCCAGATCGCCGGAGGCGGTCTTGTGCGGCCGGGCGCTCGGCACGTCCACGGGCAGATGGTGGTGGAGCGACCCGCCCAGCGCGCGTGCCAGAAGCTGCATGCCCCAGCAGATGCCCAGGAACGATGTGCCGCGCTCGAGCGCCGCCTGGATCAGTGCGGTGTCGAAGGCCAGCTGTTTCGGCGGGGCGGCGTCGAACTCGACTCCGGCGGGGTAGGGCGTGGTCGGGACGAAATCCGGCCCGCCGGGAACCACCAGGCCCGCGATGCGCTGGACGAGGTCAGCGGGGTCGGCCTGGATCGGCAGCACCACTGGCACCGCTCCCGACGCCTCCAGCGCGCGGGTGTAATCCAGCCCGAGTTCGATGCGCGACGTGCCCGTGGCGTTTCCGTAAACGCCGGCGGCCACTCCCACCAGCGGACGCATTGGCCAAGCATAGCCGCAAGCGCCCCTGCCTGGACGAAACGCCACGCTGGCTATACTCGGCCCCCATGTATCAGCGGGCCTCGGTTCCCGAAGTGCTGGACTTCGGATCGCCCCAGGCGTCCTTCCGGGACGACCTGCTGCGCGGACTCCAGCAGCATCCCAAGTCGATTCCTTCCAAGTACTTCTACGATGAGCGCGGCGCCGAGCTCTTCGAGCGCATCTGCGAGACGCCGGAGTACTACCCCACGCGCACCGAGCTGGAGATCACCCGCACCCACGCCGAGGAGATGGCGGGATGTCTGGGCGAGCGCTGTCTGTTGGTGGAGTACGGCAGTGGCGCCAGCCTCAAGTCCCGCATCCTGCTGGACCACCTCGACGCGCCCGCTGGTTACGTGCCCATTGACATCTCCCGGGAGCAGCTCGAGCGGACCGCGACAATCCTCCACGGGCTCTATCCCCGCCTGGAGGTCCTGCCGGTCTGTGCCGACTACACCGGCGCGGCCCCAGGCGGCCTCCTTCCTGGAGCACGTGGCCGAGATCTCGGGTGAGGGCGGCGGTCTGCTGCTGGGCGTCGATCTGCAGAAGGATCGCGAGACCCTGGAAAGGGCCTACAACGACGCAGCGGGGGTCACCGAGGCCTTCAACAAGAACCTGCTGGTGCGGGCCAACCGCGAGCTGGGGGCCGATTTTCGACCCGACGACTTCCGCCACGTCGCCTTCTACGACGAGGACGAGGGCCGCATCGAGATGCACCTGGAGAGCGTCCGGGACCAGACCGTTCGGATCGCCGAGCGGCAGGTGTCGCTGTCCGCGGGCGAGCGCATCCACACCGAGAACTCGTACAAGTACCGGCTCGGCCCGTTCGCCGACCTGGCGCAGGGCGCCGGCTGGAGCGTGGTCGCGTGCTGGACCGATCCGGAGCGCCTCTTCAGCGTGCAATACCTGGAGGTGAACCCGGCCTGAGGGGTTGTGCGGGGTAGGCTTTCTCGGGTACCTCTCGATACGGAGAGGCCAGGTTGGTTCAACGAGAGAAGAGTGCCCTGCGACGGGGCTCATTGCTGGGCAAGTACCGGCTCGAGTCGCGCATCGGCAGCGGAAGCTTCGCAGACGTCTGGAAGGCCACCGACCTCGTCGAGCGACGGCCGGTGGCGCTGAAGGTGGCGCACGCCGGCGTCGTGGCCGAGTGGGGCCGGGCCGAGGTCGAGCACGAGGCCCGGATCGCCGCGCGCCTGGAGCACCCCAACATCGTCGGCGCTCGCAACGCCGACTGGATCGACGGCCGCTTCGTGATGGCTGCGGATCTGGCTACGACCCACCTGGACGCGTACCCGAAGGCGCGCCGTTCGGCGAAGGTGGCGCTCGGCGTGATCCGCGACGCCGCCGCCGGGCTGGCCCACGCTCATCGCCAGCGCATCCTGCACCGGGACGTGAAGCCCGAGAACATCCTGATTCTGCCCGACGGCCGCGCGGCGTTGTGCGACTTCGGCGTGTCGCGATTCGCCAAGAGCTCCACCGCCACCTACACCGAGGCCGGGACGCTGGGCTTCATCGCGCCCGAGCAGGCCTACGGCAAGCCCTCCATGAGCTCCGACGTCTTCAGCCTGGGCCTCATCGCCTACGAGCTGTTGACCGGGGTCCGTCCCGGCTGGCCCTTCGAGTGGCCGCCCGAAGGCTACGCCCGCTTCCGTTTCAAGGCTCCCGAGCCCGTGCGCAAGGTGCTGCGCAAGGCCATGGAGTTCCAGCCGCGGCGCCGCTACCCGGACGCCGTGGTCTTTCACGAGGCCCTGGAGGCCGCGTTCCGCAGGGTGGAGGCGGACGCGGCGCCCGTGCGCCCTCGCCGCCGGCGCCGCAAGCGCGAGGCTCCCTCGCCCCTGGCCATCCAGGCCCAGCTCTTCGGCCGTGCCCACGGGCGCACCCTGGGCATGCGGTACCAGTGCCGGCAGTGCAGCGGGCCGATCGCCGAGGCGATGCGCCACTGTCCGTGGTGCGGGGCCGCCGAGCAGTCGTTCCTCGACGTCTCGAGCTACCCGATGGTGTGCCCCGAGTGCGAGCGGGGCGTGCGGCCCGAGTGGAGCTACTGCCCGTGGTGCTACAAGGGCCGCTTCCAATCGAACGGCCGGCGTCTTCGCCGCGACTCCAAGGCGGTGCGCCACTGCGCGCGCCGCGGCTGCGCCGGCGAGCTCCAGGTATTCATGCGCTACTGCCCCGTCTGCAAGCGCAAGCCCGGCCGCCCCTGGAGCCATCCCGACCTGCCGGATCGCTGCGCCCGCTGTCGCTGGCCGGTGTCGAAGAGCTCCTGGCACTTCTGCCCCTGGTGCGGCCGCCGCCAGCCCGAAGCCGGCAGCTACTCCCCCCGCCGCCGCTGACCTGCACAAAGTGCCAGTCCTGCACTGAGGGACGTTCCTGCACAACTGCACCCAGTACCAGTCCTGCTAGTGGTGGCACCGCATGCAGTTACGCAGGAACGTCCCTGAATGCAGGAGTGGTACTGGGTGCAGTTGTGCAGGAACGTCGCTCTATGCAGTAAGGTTTGCGTATGAGCGGCATTCGAGATGCGCACGCGCGTTCGCTGGAGGATCCCGAGGGGTTTTGGGGTGAGGCGGCTGAGGAGGTGCACTGGTTCCGACGCTGGGACCGGGTGCTCGACGACTCGCGCGCACCCTTCGTGCGCTGGTTTCCCGGCGCCACGCTGAACACCGCGTACAACGCGCTGGATCGCCACGTGGAGGCCGGGCGCGGCGAGCAGGCCGCGCTGATCTACGACAGCCCGGTTGCCGGCGTCACGGCGACCTTCACGTATGCGGAGCTTCTCGATCGGGTTGCCCGCACGGCCGGTGGGCTGGCGGCCCTGGGTGTGGAGAAGGGCGACCGGGTGCTGATCTACATGCCCATGGTGCCCGAGTCGGTCATCGCCATGCTGGCCTGCGCGCGCATCGGCGCCGTCCACTCGGTCGTGTTCGGGGGCTTCGCTTCCCAGGAGCTGGCCAAACGCATCGACGACGCCTGCCCGAAGCTCGTGCTGGCCGCCTCCTGCGGAATCGAGCCCGGCCGGGTGGTCGCGTACAAGCCGCTGCTGGACGGGGCGATCGCGGCCAGCCACGCGCCCCCCGAACGCTGCGTGGTGCTGCAGCGGCCCCAGGCCCGCGCGGCGCTGGATCCCCGGCGCGACCTGGACTGGGTCGAGGCATTCGACGGCGCCGCGCCGGCCGCATGCGTCGAGCTCGCGGCCACCGACCCCCTCTACATCCTCTACACGTCGGGTACCACCGGCGTGCCCAAGGGCGTGGTGCGCGACCACGGCGGGCACGCCGTCGCCCTGTGCTGGAGCCTGCGGAACGTGTACGGCGTCGCGCCGGGCGACGTCTTCTGGGCGGCCTCGGACATCGGCTGGGTGGTCGGCCACTCGTACATCGTGTACGCGCCCCTGCTCCATGGCTGCACCACCGTTCTCTACGAGGGAAAGCCGGTGGGCACGCCGGACGCCGCGGCCTTCTGGCGCGTGGCCGAAGAGCACCGAGTGAACGTGCTCTTCACCGCGCCCACGGCGCTTCGCGCCATCAAGCGCGAAGACCCGGACGCGGAGTTGCCCAAGCGCCACGATCTGTCTGCATTCCGCACGCTCTTCCTCGCCGGCGAGCGGGCGGACCCCGACACGGTGGTCTGGAGCCAGCGCGCCCTTGGCGTGCCGGTGATCGATCACTGGTGGCAGACCGAGACGGGCTGGCCCATGGCCGCCAACTGCCTCGGCATCGAGGCGCTTCCGGTCAAGCCGGGCTCGCCCACCCTGCCGGTGCCCGGCTACGACGTGCGCATCCTGGATGAGGACGGCCGCGAGCTCGGGGCCGGCGAGACCGGGCACGTGGTGGTCCGCCTGCCGCTGCCCCCGGGCTGCATGCCCACCCTGTGGGAGAACGACGCCGGCTTCGTGTCCTCGTATCTCGAGCGCTTCCCCGGCTTCTACCAGACGGGCGACGCGGGTCACATCGACGAGGACGGCTACCTCTGGATCATGAGCCGCACCGACGACATCATCAACGTCGCCGGGCACCGGCTCTCTACGGGGCGTCTGGAGGAGGTGCTGGCCGGGCATCCCGACGTGGCCGAGTGCGCCGTCTTCGGCGCGGCGGACGCTCTCAAGGGACAGGCTCCGATCGGCTTGCTCGTCCTCAAGGCCGGCTGCGACTCGGCGCCGGAGGCCGTGGTGCGCCAGGTCGTGGCGCGCGTGCGCGAACAGGTGGGGCCCGTGGCCGCCTTCAAGAAGGCGTGCATCGTCGAGCGGCTGCCCAAGACGCGATCCGGAAAGGTCCTGCGCGGAGTCATGCAACGCATGGCCGATGGCGAGCCGTTCGCGGTGCCGGCCACCATCGACGATCCGGCGATCCTGGACGAGATCCTCGAGGCCCTGCGCGGCCTCGGCCTGGCGGGTGGCTCGTAGCCCTAGGTCGCCCGCTCGAAGGCGCGCTCCAGCATCCCCAGCGCCGCCTCTTCCTCGGGCGAGATCTTGTTGCCCAGGCCGAGGAAGCCGCCGGCCGCCTCGGCGATGCCGCGGGCGCGGCCGATCAGCTTGTCTCGAAGCGATGCGCGCTGGGAATCGTCCAGGTGCGCGGACAGGCCCTGGATGTAGGCCGTCCACGCGTCCACCATCTTCGGCGCGGGCCGGTGGATCATCCAGTTGGAGAAGAGCTCGTAGGCCGGGTGGCGCTGGTCGATGCCGGCGTCGCGGGCCGCGTCCAGAATCGCCTTCTTCTCGCGCTCCTGGAGCCTGCCGTCGGCCCAGGCGACCTCTACCAGGGGCACCAGGGTGATGGCGGCCAGGGTGTCGGCCTTGACGCCCAGCTGGGCGAGCCTCACCAGCACGTCGAAATCGTCGATGCCGGTGACCCGATGCAGCTCACGGCTGGTCTCCAGCATCTCTTCGGTCTCGCGCAGCTTCTCGCGCAGACGCTCGTTCTCGCGCTGGAAGAACTCCTCCTCCAGAGCCTCCCGCCGCTTGTCCAGAACCCGCTCGTCCGTCACGCTGGCCTCCGTTGGCAATCGCCGGAGGTTGTCACTCCCCCGGTGGTTTGTCCATCATCCACGCCATGAGTCTCAGAGCCGGCGCTGCGCGAATTCCGCTCGATCCCCCCCTCGGCATCCCCATGATGGGCTACGGCGCCCGGCAGGGGAGCGCCGCCGGGCGCCACGACCCGCTGTACGCGCGGGCGCTCTACCTGGCCGACAGCGCCGGTCCCGAGCGCGACCTGTTGCTGCTGGAGCTCGACCTGTGCCTGATGGCGCCGGCCCAGGCGGACGAGGTGCGTGCACGCCTGGCCGCGCGCACCGCCCTTGCCGCCGAGCGCATCCTGGTGGGCTGCACGCACACCCACTCGGGGCCCGACACGGGCCTGGCCGTCCTGCTGGCCGGCGCCGCGGCGCCGAGCCACGTGGAGCCCCTCTTGCAGGCCGCCGTGGAGGCTGGGGAGCGTGCGTGGGCCGAGGCGGCTCCGGCGCGCCTGGGCGTAGGTCGGGGCGAGGCGCACATCGGCCGCAACCGGCGCAGCGCCGAGGGGCCCCTGGATCCGGGCGTCGTGGTCGTGCGCGTGGACGATGCCGAGGGCGCGCCGCGGGCCGTGCTCTATCTGCACGGCTGCCACCCGACGGTGCTGGGGCACGAGAACCTGGAGTACTCCGCCGACTGGCCGGGCGCCGCGAGCCGGACCGTGGAGGAGGCGCTGCCGGGCGCCCTGGCTTTGTTTGCGCCGGCCTCCCACGCCGACGTGGATCCGCGCACGCGCGGCGTCATGGACCTGGCTGTGGATGGGCAGAGCCTGGGCGCAAGCTTCGAGGAGATGCAGGCCCTGGGGCGCGAAGTCGGTGCGGCGGTGGCCGAGACCGCGCTGGGCATCACCACCCGTGCGGACGCGCCGCTGGCCGCGGCATCGGCGCGGCTCTCGCTTCCGGTGCACGGCGCCGAGGGCGGCTCCGAGGCGGCACGGGCCGCCCTGGAGGCCGGGCGGCGCGACGCCCTGGCCGCGCTGGACCTGCCGCCCGACTCAGACGCGGGCACCGGCGAGCTCTTCGCCCTCACCGGCGAACGCACCCGCGAGCTGCCCGCCGAGGAGTGCCGAGCGCGCCGCGCCCGGGCGCGCCGCTACCTGCGCGATCGCACCGCCGCCCGCTTTGCGGGCGGACTGGAGCCCCAGGTCGAGGTGCAGGTGCTGGTGCTGGGGGACGCGGTGCTTCTGGGCCTGCCCTTGGAGCCCACGGTGGACGTGGGCGGTGCGTGGCGCGAGCGCCTGGCATCGCCTCACGCGTGCGTGGTCGGGATCGCCAACGGCTGGCTCCGCTACCTTCCTCATCCCCAGAACTTCCGCGAGCCCGGCGCGGAGCGCTCCTACGAGGTGCTGATGTCGACCTTCGTGCCCGACGCCGCAACGCGTCTGCTGGACCGGGGAGAAAAGCTCCTGGCCGGACTCCGGGGTGCGGCGTGAGTGACGCCGCGCCGGTGGCCCGCGTCTCCGAGCTGCTGGCGCGCCCGAGCGCGGGCGGAGCGGTTCGCGTGCGCGGCTGGCTGCGCACGGCGCGTCACGCCAAGAACCTGAGCTTCCTCGAGATCTCCGACGGCTCGTGCTTCGCCACGATCCAGGCGGTGGCGTCGCCGGAGCTCGATCACTACGAGAGCGTCGTGGCCGGCCTGGGTACGGGCTGCGCCGTCGAGGTGGAGGGGGAGCTGGTCGAGTCGCCGGGCAAGGGGCAGCGCTACGAGCTGCACGCCACCCGCGTGGAGCTGGTGGGCGGCGTCGACGACGACTACCCGCTGCAGAAGAAGCGCCACTCGTTCGAGTACCTGCGCACCATCGCGCACCTGCGCCCGCGCACCAATACCTTCGGTGCAGTGCTGCGAGTGCGGCATGCGGCCGCCCGGGCGATCCACGACTTCTTCGACGAGCGCGGCTTCGTGCTGCTCCAGAGCCCCATCATCACCACCTCCGACGCCGAAGGGGCCGGGGAGATGTTCGCCATCGAAGGGGCCGAGGACTTCTTCGGGCGCGAGGCGCGGCTCACGGTGTCGGGCCAGCTCGAGGCGGAGATGGTCGCCCTGGCGCTGGAGCGCGTCTATACCTTCGGGCCCACGTTCCGCGCCGAGAACTCCAACACCAGCCGCCACCTGGCCGAGTTCTGGATGATCGAGCCCGAGGTCGCCTTTTGTGAGCTGGACGGGCTGGTGGAGCTGACCGTCGACTTCCTGCGCTTCGTCCTGCGCCGCATCCTGGACGAGCGCGGCGACGACATGGCCTTCTTCGATCAGCGCATCGACAAGGGCGTGATCGAGCGGCTCGAACACGTGGTCGACGCGGACTTCGAGCGGTTGACCTACACCGACGCCATCTCACTCCTGGAGCAGAGCGGGCAGAGCTTCGAGCATTCCGTGAGCTGGGGAATGGATCTGCAGAGCGAGCACGAACGCTATCTGGCCGAGGAGAAGATCGGCCGGCCGGTGGTGGTGACGGACTATCCGGCCGCCGTGAAGGCGTTCTACATGTACCTGAACGACGACGAGCGCACCGTCCGCGCCATGGACGTGCTGGTGCCCCGCGTGGGTGAGATCGTCGGCGGCGCCCAGCGCGAGCACCGGGTCGACGTGCTGCGCCGCCGCATCCTCGAGGCAGGTCTTTCCGACGAGGAGTACTGGTGGTACCTGGACCTGCGCCGCTACGGCAGCGTGCCCCACGCCGGCTTCGGGTTGGGCTTCGAGCGCCTGGTCCAGTTCGCCACCGGCATGGCCAACATCCGCGACGTGATCCCGTTCCCGCGCGTTCCGGGCTACGCGGAGTTCTAGGCTGCCACGACGAAGTCGTGCAGCTCGCGAAAATCCATGGCGGCGAGCGCGGCGCGAATCTGGGCGCGCGGCTCCTCACCCGACACCGAGACCACCAGCGGGCGTCGCGGCAGCTGGCGCAGCGCGTCGGGAGCCACCACCGGTGCTCCGTGGATCGTCTGCCCGAGACGGCCCGGGTGCAGCTCGACGATGTGGGCCGGGTGGCGGTCGTGGCGGGCCAGGGCCCGGCGCAGGGCCCGGCCCGTGTCTCCGTAGCCCCAGAGCACGTAGCCTGGGGCATCTGCCAGGAAGCCCTCGGCCAGGAAGGCTGCCTTGCATTCCACGAATTGCGGCAGCGCGTAGCGCGGGTCGCTCCGCGACAGCCGCTCGGCGCCGTGGCGCCATAGCAGCAGGCGGCGGGGCACGACACCCAGGCGCCGGCCGTCGGCCAGCAGCCGCAGCAGCAAGTCGTAGTCCTCCGCCCAGGGGGCGTCGCGGTAGCGGTACTCGTGCAGCACGTCGCGCCGGATGGCCAACGTAGGATGTGCCAGCGGGCATTCGATCAAGGCGTCGCGTTCCACGTCGTCGGGACCGGCCATGCGGTTCAGCCAGCGTTCGTAGGCGCGGCTCCCGCGGCGCAGGTCCCGGCGCGGGAAGAGCCGCACGTGGCAGCCTACCGCGGCGAGCTGCGGCTCCGCCTCCAGCGCCGCCCACTGGGCGCTCAGGCGCTCGCGGTGCATCAGGTCGTCGGCGTCCATGCGCAGCACCAGCGCGCCGCGGCACAAGTCGATCCCCCGGTTCAGGGCCGGCACGATCCCGTGTCGCCCGGCCGCGCTCACGCGGATTCGCGGGTCCCGGGCTTGGGCCGCGCGCGCGACCGCCAGGCTGGCGTCCCGGGATCCATCGTCCACCAGGACGCACTCCCAGTCGGAGAACGACTGGCGCTGCAGGCTGCGCAGGCAGGCGCCCAGCGTGTCGGCGGCGTCGCGTACCGGCATCAGGACCGAGACGCGGGGGATTCCCTTCATCGGCCTCTCCATCCTGCTTCAGATCGCAGGGGGGAAAGCCGTTCAGATGAGGACTCTTCCCAGGAGCGGCGATCCATGCTTCTTCCCATCGGCCACGACTCGGGCACCGTGCGGCGCAATCCGTGGGTGACGTACGTGCTGATGCTGGCCTGCCTGGGTGTCTTCCTGGTCACCAAGTCGTCCAATCGCGACATCGGGCGTCAGTACTCGCTGGAGATTCAGGAGGCGGTGCAGTACTTCGCCGAGCACCCGTACCTGATGCCTCCCGATGCACTGGAAGCCTACCTCGGCTCGGACTGGGAGGAGCAGCGCGAGGGGCTCATGGCCCTGCGCGAGCAGGCGGGCGTCCTGACGCCGCCCCGCTTCCAGCGCCGGAAGGAGCAAGCGGAGCTCGACACCCACGTCGAGGAGGCCACGGTCGTCCGCGCAGCGCATCCCTTCTTCCGCTGGGGCCTGATCAGCGCTCACCCCAGCCTCGCCGGGGCGTTCGGGTACATGTTCCTGCACGGCGGCTGGGGGCACCTGCTCGGCAACCTGCTGCTGCTGTTCCTGACCGGTCCCTTCATCGAGGACAAGTGGGGGCGGCCGGTCTTCCTGTGCTTCTACCTGTTGGCCGGGCTGGCCGGCGCGGGCCTGTTCATGAGCCGCTTCCCCCACCTGGAGACGCCCCTGGTGGGCGCGTCGGGTGCGGTGGCCGGCTGCATGGGCGCATTCCTGGTGCGCTTCTGGCGCGCGAAATTGCGTTACCTGGTCTGGTTCGTCTTCGTGGGCTTCACCTTCTCGGCCCCGGCCTGGTTGATGCTGCCGCTCTGGTTCGGCGGCGAGTTCCTGTCGGCCCGGCTCACGGAGCAGGTCAACCCCATGGGTGGCGCCGGCGTCGCCTACTGGGCGCACGTGGGAGGCTTCGCCTTCGGCGCGTTGGTGGCGATGGGCCTGCGTGTGGCGCACATCGAAGAGCGCTGGATGGACGGCGTCGTGGAGCGCAAGATCGGAGCGGTCTCCAACGACGGTGTCGAGGCCGCCATGCAGGCCGCCGAGGAGGGCCGCACGGAGGAGGCCTTCGCGCAGCTCCAGCGTGTCGTGCGCAGCGACCCGAAGAATCGGGAGGCGGCCCAGGTCTACTGGGATCAAGCGGTGGCGCTGGGACGCGCCGATGAGGCCGCCCCGGTCCTGCTGCGTCTGGTCCGTGAGGAAGTGCGCGCGGGGGAGACCGAGCTGGCGGTGCAGCACTGGATGGAGTTCGCCCAACGCGGCGAAGGGCTGCCGGTCGAGCCGGTTCTGGCCCTGCGGCTGGCGCAGGAGCTGGTGCAGCAGGGGCATCGCAACCTGGCGACGGAGGTCCTGCGTCGCGGATTGGCATCGCCGGAGCTGAACGCGACGGTGGCGTTGCGCCTGGCGCGTGCCGCCCGGCCCCTGGATCCGCGGCTGTGCGGCGAGGCGGCCCGCAAGGCGCGGGTCGGCGCCGCGCCCGCAGAGGCGGCCGAGGCCCAGGCCCTGCTGGACGAGGTGGGCGACGTCGCCGAGTCGCCCGCCGTGGAAGTGCAGGGCGCCACACTCGACCCGATGGACCTGGACGGCCTGGACCTGGAAGACCTGGGGCTCGACGAGGATTCGGCGTTGCGGGATTTCTCGGATCCCAGCTTGGAGCCGCTGCACGATCCGGCGCTCGCGTCCGAAGCCGCGCCGCCCGAGACGCTGTCGGCCGAGCCGCCGCTTCCGCAGGCGGTTGCGCCCAAGAGCTCGGACCCCGGTGCCGGCGTGGAGCCCGGTACCTTCGACCCCAGCGCGCTGGGCTCCGACGTCGGGCCCGTCTCGGAGGACGTGGGTGGCAGCGACTGGGGAACGATCTCCCTGGACGACGCACAGGCGAGCGAGGCTCCGCAGGAAGAGTCTGCGTCGGTCGACGTGCCGCCGCTCGAGCCCCCGGCCCCGCTGCTGCGCCCGTTGCGGGTCATGGAGGCCGTGCCCCTGCGTCTGCGGGAGGACTCGCTCTCCCTCGAGGTCGACGGACGCGGCAAGACCCGGCTGCGCTTCGAGAAGATCGACGCCGTGTCGGCTGCGGCCGTGCGGCTTCCGGGACGCGAGCGGCCGGTGCTGCTGGTCGATCTGGCGCTCAACTTCAGCGAGGGCGGCGAGCGCCCGCTTCAGGTCGTGCGCCTGCGCTCGGATCGCTTCGACCCGCGTCGTCTGGTCGAGGGCGAGGCCAAGCCCCTGGCGGCCCTGCGGCGTCTGGTGGAGACGCTCCTCGAGCGCAGCGGCGCCGCGGCGCGTCCGGATCGCGCGACCGCGTGCGGGCAGCCGCGCTTCGCGGCGCACGGCAGCCTCGCCGACTACGAGCGCGAGGTGCTGCTGGCCGACTCCGGCGCCGGATCGGCGCGCGGGTAGCCCACCAGCGAGGTGCACGCGGCGGGCATGCCGGGCAGGCGTTCGCGTCGCACGTCCCAGTGCCAGTCCGGTGCGTCCAGCTCCGCAACCAGTTGCTCCAGCTCAGCGACCGAGTAGGTGCGCAGGTGCGAGACGAGCCCGTCCCAGAAGATCAGGAACGGAAGGATCGGCAGCAGGTAGGTGAAGAGCAGCCGGCTCCACTGGAACGGGCGCATGAAGGGCGTGAGCAGCAGGACCATGACGGGGATGCCGGGCACTGAGCCGAGTATCGAGATGAGCCGGCGTTCGGTGAGCTCGAAGATCGCGATGCCCGAGCCGGCGCGAACCGCGTCGGCGAGGATCTCGCGGGCGGGTTCCGGGCGGAAGTGGTGGAAGGAGAGGAACAGGGTTCTCACGCCGTGAAGATCCGCGGGGACGTGGGTGGCATCGACGGGATCCGGGTGGAAGTCGACGCGGCCCGTGGGCTCTTCGCGAACCTCGGCGGCGTGTGCGCCATGGGGGTAGCGGTCCGTGAGCAGGGCTCCCGCCTGGATCCCCTGCTCGTCGGCCAGGGCGCGGACCACTTCGGGCATCACGCCGCCGCTGCCCGAGCCCAGGTCCACGAGCCGGCGCTGGCCCCGGGCGCGGAGCGCCGGCGCCAGACGCGACGCAGCGTAGGACGGAAAGCTCCGGAGCTGGCGTACGGCGTACACCAGGTAGTCGGTCATCTGGGCGCGCAGCAGCCCGGGGAACCAGCTCTGGTCCTCGAACTCGAAGAAATGCAGGCGCGCCATTTCACCCTCACTCGACGAAGAAGGGGCTGGACCAGGCGGCGCCGCCGCCGAGCTGCACGACGCGCAGGTAGAGGTACTCGCCGGGCGCCAGGTCGTCCAGCGCGACTTCGAACGACACGTC
>JAFDET010000407.1 GCA_019310195.1 Deltaproteobacteria bacterium | reverse complement strand
CCTGCTGGACGAGATCCGCACCCAGGGCAGCCTGCGCGCGCGCGGCGTCTACGGCTACTGGCCCGCCGCCGCCGAGGGCGACGACATCGTGCTCTACGAAGACGAAGACCACGCAACCGAGCGGGTGCGCTTCCCGATGCTGCGCCAGCAGGCGGACCCGGGCGACAAGGGCACGCGTTGCCTGGCGGACTTCGTCGCGCCGCGCGACGCGGGCTTGCCGGACCACCTGGGCGCATTCGCCGTCACCGCCGGGATCGGCGCATCGGAGCTGTGCGCCGCCTACGAAGCGAAGCACGATGACTACCACGCCATCATGGTGAAGGCGCTGGCCGACCGGCTGGCCGAAGCGTTCGCCGAGTACCTCCACCAGCAGGTGCGGCACGAGTGGTATGCGCCTGAGGAAAGCTTCGCCAACGAGGAGCTCGTCGAGGAGCGCTACCGCGGCATCCGACCCGCCTTCGGCTACCCGGCGTGTCCGGACCACACGGAGAAGGCGGACCTGTTCCGCGTGCTGGAGGCCGAGCGCGTGGGGCTCGGCCTCACCGAGCACTTCGCCATGACGCCGGCGGCGAGCGTGTCGGGCATCTACCTGGCGCACCCCGAGTCGCGCTACTTCGCCGTGGGCCGCATCGGCCGCGACCAGGTAGAGGACTACGCGGCGCGCAAGGGAACCACGCCCGAGGACGTGGAGCGCTGGCTGGCTCCCAACCTGGGCTACGTTCCCGGCTCCTGAGCGCCGCCACCCGGCAGCGCAGCAACGCGGGAGCCCCCCTTGATCGACCTCTACTACTGGCCCACACCCAACGGCTGGAAGGTCTCCATCGCCCTGGAGGAGATGAAGCTTCCCTACGACGTGAAGTACGTGAACATCGGCCGGGGCGAGCAGTTCGAGCCGGAGTTCCTGGCCATCAGCCCGAACAACCGCATGCCCGCCATCGTGGACCACGACCCGCCGGGCGGCGGCGAGCCGATCTCCGTGTTCGAGTCCGGCGCGATCCTGATCTACCTGGCCGAGAAGAGCGGCCAGTTCCTGCCCGCCGACGTGCGCGGCCGCGCGCACGTGCTGGAGTGGCTCATGTGGCAGATGGGCGGCTTCGGACCCATGCTGGGCCAGAACCACCACTTCAACATCTACGCACCCGAGAAGGTGCCCTACGCCATCGACCGCTACGTCAAGGAGACCAGCCGGCTCTACGGCGTGCTGGACAAGCAGCTCGCCGAGCGCGAGTGGATCTGCGGCGACTACTCGATTGCGGACATGGCGTGCTGGGGATGGGTCGTGCCCCACGATCGCCAGGGAATCGACCTCGACCAGTTCGAGAACGTGCGCCGCTGGTACGACGCCATGAAGGAGCGGCCCGGCGTGCAGCGGGGCTTCTCCGTGGGCCTCGAGATTCGCCGCGCCATGAGCCAGTCCCAGCAGGGCGGCATGGACGAGGAAGCCAAGAAGGTGCTCTTCGGCCAGAGCGCGGACACGGTGCGCAAGGCAGACGGGTGACGCACCGGGGCGTGATCTTCGATCTGGGCGGCGTGGTCCTGGGCTCGCCCATGCACGCGATCGCCGAGTACGAGCTCGAGGTGGGGATTCCCTCCGGCCGGGTGAACCGCCACATCGTCGAGCGCGGGCAACAAGGAGCCTGGGCGCGGCTCGAGCGCGGCGAGCTGGAGATGGAGGCCTTCTGCGACGCCTTCGACGCGGAGTTCAGCGAAGCCGGCCACCCCATGTCGGCACGCAGCATGATGGAGCGCATGGGTCAGGCCACGGTGCCGCGGCCGGCGATGATCGAGGCCATCGCGCGCATTCGCGCCGCGGGCCTGCTCGCCGCCGCCCTCACCAACAACTGGCGAGGCCCGGGCGACGGCACATCCGTGTTGAAGCCGCACTTCGATGTCTTCGTGGAGAGCGCGGCCCTGGGCCTGCGCAAGCCCGACCCGCGCATCTACGAGCACGTCCTCGGCGAGCTGAAGCTCAGCGCCGCAGAGGCCGTGTTCCTCGACGACATCGGCCGGCCCGCCAGATGGGCATGCACACCATCAAGGTGGACCACCCGGACGAAGCGCTTGCAGAGCTGGCCGAGGTCCTGGGCTTCGCATTGCGCGAGCCGGCATGAGCGCCGGCGACCCGCCGCGCCGCCTCGGCGTGATCGAGGCCTTCACCGCCGTGGTGAACTCATGCCCCAGCGGTGCGGTACGCAGCGTGGCCGAGCAAGCCCTCGACACGGTGAAGCGCGACGGCGCCGAAGCCCTGCCCCAGCAGGTCTTCTTCGTGCTCACCGCCGTGCGCGGCTGGCAGGGCGACAAGGC
>JAFDET010000406.1 GCA_019310195.1 Deltaproteobacteria bacterium | reverse complement strand
CAGTGTCACGCCCACTACCTCCGAGAGCAGCACCGTCGCCACGCTGGCGCGGGAGCCGCCGATCTTGACCAGGGTTTCGATCTCGCGGCGGCGCAGGCGGATCGAGAGCAGGAAGACCAGCCCGGCGGTGGCCAGGGTTGCCACGCCCACCGCGCCGACCGCGGCGACGGCGTAGCTCTCCACGGTGACGACCGTTTCGAGGAGCTCGTCCATCACCGCGGTGGGTCGCAGCACCTGGATCGGCTCGTCGGGCGCTTGGTAGCGGCCCAGCAGCAGGGCGCGAGCCTTGGCGTCGCGCGGCCGGGCCAGGACCGCCGAGATGGGAAGCTCCGCTTGCTCGCCGTGGAAGTGGAAGCTGGCGGCGTTCTCCGGGGTGATCTCGTTGTACTCCACCAGCGACGCCTTGGCGGTGATGCGCCCGCCCTCGCGCGCCGCCACATCGGTCTGCGCCTTGGGATCCGCCAGGTCGCGGTGTCCGTGGCCGAGCCCGGCGATGATCCAGGCTGTCTTCAGATCCACGAACACGGCGCTGTCGTCGGGCGTATGGGATGGCGCGAGCACTCCCGCCACCCGCATCTTGAGCGGATAGACTCCGGCGAGCTGGAAGACCGTCTCCGGCGACGAGACCAACGCGTCGCCGGGCCCCACGCCCAGCTCCGCCGCGGCCCGCGCTCCCACCACGCACTCGCCCAGCACGGCCAGCATCCGGCCCGCGGCCACCTGCAGGCCGCGGAGCTCGAAGTACTCCAGGGTCGTGCCGACGATCGGCTTGTCGCGCGTCCGAAAGCCCAGATGCAGCGGGATCGCCTCGGCCAAGCCTGATTCGTCCACCCGCGTCGCCTCGGCGTAGGCGATCGACGGCGGCGGCTCGGCGTCGAAGTAGAGCGAGGCCAGCACCAGCTCCAGGGCGCTGCCCCGGGCTCCCAGGACCAGGGGCGTGGCTTCGGCACGCGCCGTGAGCTGCGCGGCGCTCTGGCGGACCAGCACACGCAATCCGATCGGAAGGAAAACGATCAGCGCGATGGACAGCACCAGGATCAGCGTCTTGATCCGGTGGTGGAGCAAGTAACGCCACGCCAGGTAGGTCGCGCCGCTCACGACCCGCTGCTCCAGAAGCTCTTGAAGTCGATCACGCGCTGGAAGCGCGGCAGCAGGTCGTGGTCGTGGGTCACGGTGAGGAGCGCGGCGCCGGCGCGCTCGGCGTAGGCGAAGAGCGCGTCGAGCGCGCGTTCCTTGTTGTCGGGGTCGAGGTTGCCGGTGGGCTCGTCGGCCAACACCAGGTCCGGCTCGGTCACCAGCGCGCGGCACAGGGCGGCGCGCTGGCGCTCGCCGTGGGAAAGGCGCGCCGGCGGCCGGCCCAGCTTCTCGCCCAGCCCCACGCCGTTCGCCAGGGCGCGCGCACGAGCCCGGGCCGGCGTGTCCAGGCGCAGGGCGGGGTTGATCCGGTAGGGCAGCAGGATGTTGTCCAGGACCGACAGGTACTCCAGCAGCTCGAACTCCTGGAACACCAGACCCACGTGCCGCGCGCGGAAGGCGCGCCGGGCGGCGTCTCCCAGGGCGGTGAGCTCGGTCCCGGCCGTAGTCACCCTGCCGCGATCCGGCAGGGCGATCCCGGCCACCAGGTGCAGCAGGGTGGTCTTCCCCGCGCCGCTGGGGCCGATCACGGCCACGCGCTCTCCCGCCTCCAGGCGGAGCTCCGGGACCCGAAGCTCGAAGTCCCCGCCCCGGTAGCGGAAGCAGATGTCGCTCAGCTCGAAGGCGGCCGTGGCCATGACGGCGGAGTCTACTGCTTGAAGCCCGTCACCGGATGAGCGATCAATGGGCGCTCGGACTCCAATGGGAGGGAATCTCACCATCGCCCGCACTCGCCTTGCACTTCCGGCGCTCCTGGCCGGCCTGGCCCTGGGCTGCGCCAAGGCCGAAGTCCAGGACCTGGAGACCAAGCAGACCGGCCCGCTGCCCAAGCCGCCGGTGGCGATCATCTACGACTTCGCGGTGAGCCCGAAGGACGTGGACATGGACCGCTGGGGCCTGAATGACGTCCGTTCCGAGGCTCCCACCAACGAGCAGCGCAAGCTGGGTGAGGCGATCTCCCTGCTCTTCACCGAGAAGCTCGTGGAAGATCTGAACGGGCGCG
>JAFDET010000405.1 GCA_019310195.1 Deltaproteobacteria bacterium | reverse complement strand
CATGTCGATCCTGGGCTCGCGGGTCCCGTCGGGGCTGAAGGTCTTTCTGCTGGCCCTGGCCATCGCCGACGACCTGGGCGCCGTGGCCGTGATCGCCATCTTCTACACGGCGGATCTCTCGCTGGCCTACCTGGGCGCGTCCTTCGGGATGCTGGGCGTCGTGTGGCTGGCGCAGAAGGCCGGCGTGCGCGCCTTCAGCATCTACTGGGTACTGGGCGCCGTGGCCTGGTACTTCATGGTCAAGTCCGGCGTACACGCCACGGTGGCCGGCGTCTTCCTCGGCTTCCTCACCCCCACCCGACCGCGCGACCCCCGCACCGAGAGCGTCCTCGAACGGGGACGCCACTTCTTCGACGACCTGCTGGACGGCCTGCGCGGCGAGGACAGTCACGGCCATCGGCGTCACGTGGCCGCGCGACGCCTTCAGCAGGTGAGCCTCGATGCGCTCTCTCCGCTGGACTACCTGGTGCACGGCCTGGACCGCTGGGTGGCGTTCCTGATCATGCCCATCTTCGCCCTCTCCAACGCGGGCGTGCACCTGGACGCCAGCACCCTGGCCGATCCCATGACCCAACGCGTGGGCATGGCCGTGGCGCTGGGCCTGCTGATCGGAAAACCGATCGGCATCACGCTCTTCAGCTGGCTGGCCGTGCGCAGCGGCGTGGCGATCCTGCCCCGGGGCGTCAACTGGGGAGCACTCGCGGCCACGGGGCTGCTGGCCGGGATCGGCTTCACGGTGGCGCTGTTCATCACCAGCCTGGCCTTCACGGACCCCGGTCAGATCGCGGGCGCCAAGCTCGGAATCCTCTCGGGCTCGGCGCTGGCCACCGTGCTGGGGCTCCTGGTCCTGCAGCGGTCGCTGCCGAAATCGCCCCATGTTGACCCGGAAATGTCTGGATCTGATTCGTCCTGAATCGCAGGTTTTTGTCGATCATTGTCCGATTGACCCCGGCCTTTCTGCCGGATAGGCTGCCCTCCGTGAGGATCGTGCTGGACCGCGAGACGGGCACGCCCGTCAACCGCCAGATCGCCGACCAGCTCCGGGGCGAGGTGGCCGCCGGCCGGCTCGCGTCGGGCGCACGGCTTCCGGCGATCCGCGACCTGGCGCGGGAGCTGGGCGTGAACCGGGACACTGTGGCGACGGCCTACGAGCGGCTCTCCGCCGAAGGCGTGCTGGAGTCCACGGTGGGGCGCGGCACGTTCGTCGCCGAGTCGGGCGGCGCCGCGGCGCCGAAAGCAGCCGAGGCGACGCTCGCACCCCAGGTGGAGCGGCTGCTGGACTTCGAGCGTGCGCGCGCCCGCTACCCGGAGAAAGAGGGGGCCGTGAGCATGCACGCGCTCGTCCCCGAGCCGGCGCTCTACCCCGTGGACGACTTCCGCAAGGCGCTGAACCGCGCCCTGCTGGAGGGCGGACCCGAGCTGCTGCTCTACGGCGGCCCCCAGGGCCACCCAGCGCTGCGCCGCGAGCTGGCGGCGCGCCTGTCCGACGCCGGCATCGCGGCCAACGCAGAGGACCTGGTGCTGTGCCACGGCGCCAGCCAGGGCATCTCGCTGAGCGTGCGCCTCTTCGCCGCCCCGGGCGACGCCGTGGCCGTCGAGGAGCCCACCTACAACAACGTGCTGGCGACGCTCTTCGCACTGGGAATGCGGCCCGTGCCCGTGCCCATGACGCATGAGGGGCCGGACCTCGATGCGCTGGAGCGCACGCTGTCGCGGCCCGAGGTCAAGCTCTTCTACACGATCCCCACCTTCCACAATCCCATGGGGATCTCCACGTCGGCAGCGCACCGCCGCGCGCTGCTCCAGGTGGCGGCCCGCTGCGGAAAGCCGGTGGTCGAGGACGCCTTCGAGATGGACCTCTGGCACGACCGCCCGCCGGCTCCGCCGCTGGCGGCCCTGGATCGCGCCGGCTGGGTGGTGCACCTGTTCTCGTTCTCGAAGTCGCTGTTCCCCGGCGCGCGCGTCGGGTCGGTGCTGGCGCGCGGGCGCCCGGTCGAGGCCCTGGTTGCGCTGAAGCGCTCCACGGACCTCTCGGATGCCCAGCCGCTGCAGGCCGCGCTGGCCGACTTCGTGAAGAGCGGCGCCTACGACCGGCATCTGGTGCGGCTGCGGCGCGTGCTGGCCTCGCGGCGCGCGGCCCTCATGGACGC
>JAFDET010000404.1 GCA_019310195.1 Deltaproteobacteria bacterium | reverse complement strand
GGAGCGGACGTGGGGCATGGCGCAAGCCTACACCGCGGATCGAGCTCAGAGAAGCCGACCCTCTACGGCGGGCACCACCGCGCCGCCCACGGCGATCTCCACGCCGGTGTCGATCTTGCGCGCACGAACCCTCAGCAACGACGGCCGCTGCACGACGGCGCCCTGCTCGACGCGCAGGTCCAGTGGGCCATCGCCGAGGGGGCGATGCTCCAGCAGGTAGCGGCCCAGACAGGATGCCGCGGAGCCGGTCGCCGGATCCTCGCGGGGGCCGTCGGCGTCGAAGAGCAGCGGCGCCCTCGCCGATCGCGCGCGCCGCTTCCAGGTTCAGGCGCGCGCGGTGCAGCGCGTCGAGCCCCTTCACCGGCACCACGATGAGCGAGATCCCCACGGACGCGGTCTGGGCCGGAAGCTCGGCGTGCAGGTCGCCCGCGTCGAGCCCAGCCGCCGCGGCGGCGGCTTCCGCGTCCCAGGTCCGGCCCAAGGCCACCTCCGGCGCCGACAGCCAGGCGAGCTCCCCCTGGTCCGGCGAAGGGGAGCTCCGTGGCCGGTGTGAAGATGCGCACCGGCCAGGCTCCGTCCCGGGGCGCAGATGCGGTGACGAAGGTGGTCTCCGAGTGGTTCTGCTCCCGGGCGATCGCCTGCATCTGGTCGCCGGAGAGGTCGCCGGCGTCGAGTACCACCGAGAGCGGGTTGCCGGCCCAGCGCGCCTCGGCGAATACGTCGACTACGTGGAGAGGGTGCGGCATGGGGCCAGTCTAGGGCAGGGGCGCGTCTAGCGGCCGGTTGCCCGGCGCAGCAGCGCCGGGACGCCGGCCACGATGCAGAAGCCCAGCGCGGCGAACACCAGTGCGAACTTGGGCACGGCGCAGGCCCAGGCTACGGCGGGCCAGACCCCGGGCGCGGGATCGCTCAGCACGCGGATCAGCGCGGCGTTCTCCAGGGCATCCAAGGGGGCGGCCAGCCAGATCGCCCAGGCCAGGGCCATGCCCAGCGCCGCAGCCGCTCCGTTCCGGACCCGCGCGATTGCCTGGCACACCAGCGACAGCCAAGCCGGGTAGGCCAGCAGGTAGAGGTAGTCGAGGCCCAGGCTCAGCATGGCGGCCTCGCGTGCGCGCGGCGACCAGGAGGCGACGATCGCCGTCGCGGCCTCGGCGGTGCGCGCCAGCTCGAACGACACGATTCCTTGGGGCGCCTCGGGAGTGGCGAGCGGGCGCGCGATCGCAGCGAGCGCAAGCGAGAGGCCGACCACCAGCGCGGTCAGGCACCACACCAGGGGCCGGCGTGCGGACGCCGTCACCCAGTCGAAAGGGCCGCGTGCGTGGGGTGCGTCCGGCGCTTGCATCGGGCCGATCCTATCACGCGCCGTCAGGCGCGGTCGCAGAGGTCGCTCAGCTCCAGGCGCATGGCCACACGTTGGACGAGCCCGCGGCCCTCCTGATCGACCAGAACGGCGGCGATCGCGGGTGTGTGCTCGTGGGCGGAGAGGATCCGAAATCCCAGCCGCTGATAGAACGGCGCGTTCCAGGGCAGGTGGCGGAAGGTCGTGAGCGTCAGGGCCGGAAATCGCTGCACGCGGGCCCAGGCCACCACCCGGCGCACCAGCGCCGCTCCAATCCCTTTTCGGCCGTGATCGGGATGGACGTCCAGCTCGAGCAAGTGGGCGTCGCCGTCCATCTCGCCGGCCAGGGCGAAGCCCACCGCGCGTCCGTCGTCGGTCACGGCGACCCAGAGCCGCCCCTCGCGCGAGGCGGCCTCGAACTCGGACTCGGGCGTGATCTGCTCGCGCTGCTCCGGCGAGAGATCCTCCGGCGCGAAGAGCGTCGCCGCGGCCCGCTCCACGTCCGGCAGCTGGCGGGCGTGCTCGCGGCGGGCCGGCAGGATCTCGTACCCGGGCGGCACGGTGGCTCATGCCTCGTTCGGTAGGAGCGGCCGATAGTGCTCGACTGTGGGAAATGGATCGTAGAAGTCGTGGAGCAGCGCCTTCCAGCGCTGGTACTCGGGCGAGCCGCGGAATCCCTCGGTGTGAGCCTCCAGGCTCTCCCACCAGACCAGCAGCAGGTAGCGCTCCGCCTTCTCGACGCAGGTCCGCAGCTCGTGGCGCTGGTAGCCGGGCATGCCGGCGATGATCTCCTGGGCCTCAGCGAAGGCCCGCTCGAAATCGGGTCCGCGGCCACTGCGAACGTCGAGAACCGCTACCTCGAGGATCACACCGCGCCCCCTAGTCGTTTGCCACCGCGAATGCGCCGCGCGCCGCGCCCAGCAGGGCCAGGACGCTGAGGGCGCCGACGGCGAAAGCCGCGGCGAAGTCCATCACCGGAATCAGGGGTGCGTTGATCGCCAGCAGCCACAGGGCGGCACGAAAGCCGCGCGACACCGCGGGTCGCTCGCCGCGCACGATGCCGGGCGTGCTCGCCACGCCGAGGGCGCCGTGGACCAGGCCCACACCGCCCAGGAGCAGCAGGGAGTAGAAGCGGAAGTCGTAGACCCAGCCGTCGATGCGAAGTGGGGTGGAGAGCACCACGGCCAGGTGCACCCCGAAGAGCGCTACCGCCGACACGAAGAAGACGTGGCATGCGGTCCCGGTGACCAGCAGCGAGTGCAGCCGCGCGCTCGAGCGCTCGCGCCAGGCGAAGATCCCGCCGGCCGCCAGCACCAGCGATAGCAGCGCGCGGTTGGC
>JAFDET010000403.1 GCA_019310195.1 Deltaproteobacteria bacterium | reverse complement strand
GGCGTCTCCAGGGCCTCCCGGGTGCGGGTGGCGAACTGCGCGAAGAGCTGGCTCGATACGCCCTGGATCATGCCCCGGCCCATCTGCATGACGCGACCGGTGATGTCCACCTCGGCCTGGGCGATCACTTCCGTGTCGCCGTCGGGCAGCGCGCGCACCTGGCTGGTCAGCGTGCCCTTGGCCGTACCGCCACCGGTCTCGCGCCCCTCGGCCAGCATGCGCACGGTGTGCGCCGCTTCGTCCACTTCGGTGAGCTGTATGCGGCCGCGGTAGCGCGTGGTGATGGCGCCGAGCTTGATCTTCACGGCGCCCTCGAACGTGCGCTCGTCCACCACCTGCTCCAACTCCGCGCCCGGCATGCAGGTGACCACGCGGTGGGGGTCCAGCAGGAAGCGCCAGACGGTGTCCACGGACACGGCGACCTGGAAGGTTTCCTCGATCTGGATCGACATGGGAGGTGGTGTCGCCCCGCTACTAACTCAGAAGAAAGTATCTTACTCGAGAGTTAGCTCGAGTCAAGCAGTGCTTTCTCGGCCCGGCGCCAATCCTCCTCGGTGTCCACGTCGAGAGGAGGATCGTCCCCCAGGGGGAGCTCGCAGAGCCAGTCCGGGTGGGCCGCCAAAAGGTCACGTGCGCCCCGGTCCCCGCCCAGCCGCTCCAGCTCCGCCCAGGTCGAGCGGGCCAGAAAGACGGGATGCCCCGGGATGCGCTCGCCCGCGGTTCCGGCGTAGATCGGACGAGCCGCGAGGGCGCCCGCCTCACGGAACGCCCGGGCCACCCGGTCGATCCGGTCCGCTGTCACCTGCGGCTGGTCCCCCAGCAGGATCGCGGCGGCTCCGGCCGCCGGATCGGCCGAGCGGAGCCCCAGGCGCAGGGAGCCGGCCTGGCCGTCGCGGTAGCGCTCGTTGACCACCACCCGACACCGAGCGGGGTCGGGCAGGTCCAAGGCGTCGCGGATCTCCGCAGCCCGATGGCCGAGCACCAGGATCAGCTCGTCGAGGCACGAGGCCGCCGCCTCGTCCAGCGTGCGCTGCAGCAGCGGCCGGCCGGCGAGGGGTAGCAGCTGCTTGGGACGACCCATGCGCGTCGAAGCGCCGGCGGCGAGGAGGATGCCCGTCAGAAAGGTTCGTTCGTCGTGGCGTGCGGCCGAGCCGTCAGCCGGCATGGATGCGGCCACGACCCTCGAAGAGCGGCTTCGCGTCCCTCCGGTTCCGGACGGCGACCATCTCGGCGAGGATCGCCAAGGCGGTCTCTTCGGGGCTGCGGCTACCCAGGTCCAAGCCGACCGGCCCTCGGATGCGCGCCAGCGCTTCGTCGGCGAAACCCTGCTCCCGCAGCCGCGCCACGCGTTCCCGGTGGGTGCGCCGGCTTCCCAGTGCGCCGATGTAGCCGGCCGGCGACGCCAGGGCCTGGGCCAGAGCCGGAACGTCGACCTTGGGGTCGTGGGTCAGCGTGACCACGAAGCTTCCGGCGTCCAGATCCACCTCGTCGAGGGCGGGACCCGGCCAGGCCGGCACCACCTGGTCCGCCTCGGGAAAGCGCTCCGGACGCACGAAGGCCCCGCGCGGGTCGATCACGGCCACCCAGAAACCCAGCTCGTTGGCCATGCGACACAGCGGAACCGCCGCGTGGGTGGCGCCCACGATGAAGAGGCGGGGCGCGGGCGCGAACGCCTGAAGGAAGACCGAAGCCGGGCCGTCGCGCCCCGGCACCTCGATCACTCGCGCGCCGTCCTCGCCGGACAGCTCACCCGCCGTGGCCACGACGGCGGCGTCCAGTGCGGCGTCGATCGAGCCGATCGCGTCTCCGTCGAGGACCACCAGCCTGCGTGCCTGCAGCGCCTCCGGCGCCAGGCAGACACAGACCGCCGCGGGACGCCGCTTCTCCAGCGCGGTGCACAGGCCGCGCCACGCATCGTCGGCGCGGAAGCGTTCGATCAGGACCTCGATTCGCCCGCCGCAGCTGAGTCCCACCTCGAAGCCCAGCTCGTCGGCGATGCCGTAGCTCGCCAACGCGGAACGGCCGGAGTCGAGCACCCGCCAGGGGCGGTTTCGATCACGTCGTTCTCGACGCAGCCGCCGCTCACCGAGCCCAGCATGCGCCCGCTCCGGGTCACGCCCAGCCGCGCGCCCGGGCGCCGGGGAGCCGAGCCGCGCACGCGCACCAGGGTGGCGAGGGCGATCTCCTCACCCTCGCCCTCCCATCGCTGAAGCTCGGTCAGCATCTCTTTCATGGGGGGCATCCATCCGCCGGCCGCAGGCCGAGTGCACGGACAACATACCGATCCGCGCCGCGGCGTGCCCCGCGGCCGCAGACGCGGCGCCCGAGCGCTCCGTGTTGGACGCCCTGCGGGGCCGCTGGTAGCTTGCGACACCGCTCCGGCCGGAGCGAGAAGGGTCGCCATGGAGCCGACGCGCGAGATCTACTGGAACGTCATCGGCCACGCCCTGATGTACGTCCTCTTCGCCGTCTCCCTCGGCTTCTTCGCCTGGGGTGTCTGGCGCCG
>JAFDET010000402.1 GCA_019310195.1 Deltaproteobacteria bacterium | reverse complement strand
GCGATGACGAGCCGCCCGTCATCGGCCCAGGCGAAGTTGTCGGGCGACATGGGCACATCCACGCGGCGCGGATCCGAGCCGTCGGCGCGGTTCACGGACAGCACGCTGTGCGCGATCGACATGGCCGCAAAGACGCGGCTGCCGTCGGCGGAGACGGCCACGCCGTTGGGCAGGACGCCCTCGGTGCCCGGCACCTCGCGCCAGGCGCCGGCGGGCGTCCACTCGTACACGAACCCAGTGGGACGCCGGAACAGGATGCGCAGGGTCAGGCCCGGCTTGAGACCGCCCGAGAAGCCGTGGGGGGCCATGTTGGAGATCACGAAGCCGTGGCCGTCGGGCAGGGCGGCCACGTCGTTGGCCCAGGTATCCGGAGGGACCACGGTGCAGCCGCGCCACCAGATCGTCGGGCGACCGCCGGCCACGCCCAGCTCGAAGAACCGGGGCAGTAGGCGTCGCCCCAGCCCGCGGCGGGCGCCAGGGCGCCGCCGGGCCAGAGCTCAACGCGCTCTCCGTCGGAGACGCGCCAGGCGATCAGGTTGCCGCCGGCGTCGCCGCGCCGCATCTGGCTCACGGCCAGCCACGCATCGCCGGGCAGCGTGACCAGGTCTTCGGGGCTCTCGAAGCCGCAGACCGGCGTCACGCCGTCGGCGGCCTCGCACGACTCGATCTGGGGAGCCGCCCCGCAGGCGCTGAGGATCAGCGTCGTCGCCAGCGCGGGCGCGATGCGGCGCAGGCTCATGCGCTGCGCTCCCGCTCCCGCTCGCAGAACAGGCCCACCAGCTCCGGCGAGCCGGCGGCCATGCCCCGGTCGATCAGGGTCTTCTCCTGGTTGTAGATGCGGCGCTCGCCCGAGAAGTCCACGTAGATGCCGCCGGCCTCGCGCACCAGCAGGTCGCCGGCGCAGACGTCCCACTCGTTCTTGGGCACGACGGAGACGTTCAGGTCGCCGTCTCCCGAGGCGACGCAGGCCAGCTTCCAGGCGATCGAGCCCACCCCCCGCAGCTCCTTGAACCAGCCGTCGTAGGGATCGAACTGGTTCCGGGAGATCTCGGTGCGGCTGGCGATCACCACGGAATCGGCCAGCTTCTGCACCGGGCTCACGCGCACGCGCTCACCGTCGCGGAAGGTGCCGCCGCCGCAGGTAGCCCAGACCGTGGTCCCGGCCGGCGGGTTGAGGATCACCCCCACCACCGGCTCGCCGTCCTCCACCAACGCGATCGACACCCCGAACTCGGGGATCTTGCCGATGAACTCCTTGGTGCCGTCCATGGGGTCCACGATCCAGACGCGGCTCTGCTGGATCCGCGAGGGGTCGGAGACGGTCTCCTCGCTCAGCAGGGCATCGTCGGGGAACGCGGCGCGCAGTCGCTCGGCGATGGCGCGGTCGCTCTCCAGGTCCGCCTGGGTGACGGGATTGTCCTCGGACTTCTCCCAGTGCTCGCGGTCGCCCGCGTAGTGGTGCAGGAGCACCTCGGCGGCCGCGCGGGCTGCCTCCAGGGCTACTTCCAGCTCGCGTTCGTAGGGCATGGCGGCCGAGTATACTGCCCGGCGTGGAGACACAAGACGTCGAGCTGGGATTCCTGGCCCGCCCCGATGATCCGGCGGGCCCCGCGCCGGGCGTGGTGATGGTTCCGGATGTCTGGGGCCTGTACGACCACTACAAAGACCTCGCCCGGCGGCTGGCGGGCGAGGGCTTCGCCGTGCTGGCGGTGGACCTCTACCGGCGCATCGGCGGCACTCCGCCCATCTCGTCGCCCGAGGAGGCCATGGCCTGGATCGATGGGCTGGACGACCGCCAGGTGCTGGGCGATTTGCAGGCGGGCGTGGATTTCCTGGCCACGGGTCCCTCGAGTTCATCGGGTTCGGCGCGCGTGGGCATCACCGGCTTCTGCATGGGCGGGCAGTACGCACTGCTGGCCGCCTGCGCCTGCACTGGGCTCTCCGCCTGCGCGCCTTTCTACGGCATGGTCCGTTACGCCGGGGGGCTCGATCCGGAGCGCAAGCCGCGCGCGCCGCTGGAAGCGCTGATCGACCTGTCCTGCCCGGTGCTGGGCTTCTACGGCGCCGAGGACCATCTGATCCCGCAGACGGACGTGGACGCCCTGCGAGCGGGGCTCACAGCGTCGGCCCACGGCGGCGAGGTGATCGTCTACCCGGGCGCAGGCCACGCCTTCATGAATGACAGCCGGCCGCCCCTGTACCGCGAGGACGCCGCACGCGACGCCTGGCCGCGGCTGGTCGGCTTCCTGCGCGAGCGCCTGGCTTCCTAGGAGTCCAGCGGCCGCAGCAGAGCCAGGGCCAGCGTGCGGCTGCGCTGGGCGTGGCGCGACAGGCTCACCTCCACGCCCACGCGGCTGCCCGCGGCGTCGCACAGCCGCGAAGGGAAGCGGCGCGTGTCTCCCCCCTCCACCAGGGAGTCCAGGTGGGCCCACCAGCTCTCGCGCTCGGTCTCGGGCACGAAGGTCGCCGCGTCGGCGCCCAGCAGGGCATCCCGGGTGGTCTGCAGCAGCGCGCCCGCCGCCGGGTTGGCATCCACGATGCGGCGGCTGTCCACGTCGATGGCCAGGTAGCCGTCGGCCACGCGGTCGATGGCCGCCC
>JAFDET010000166.1 GCA_019310195.1 Deltaproteobacteria bacterium | reverse complement strand
TCGCGTTCGCCGGCGCGGACAGGGGCGCCGAAGCCGATGCGGCCGCGCGCGAGGGGGGCCGAGAGCACTTGCCCGCTCACGCTGCGAGCCGGAGCGAGCGGTTCGCCTACCGATTCGAGGATCTGGGCCTCGACCGCGATGAGCTTCGCGAGCGCTTCCGCTTCTACCGCGAGCGCTTCGACCTGCCGGACGAGGCGTAGCCGGCTTCGCGGGCTCAGCGAGACGCCTCCGCGAATGCCGTGACCGCGCGAGAGAGGGCCCGGGCGATCTGCTCGCGGTAGGCCGGATCGCGAAACTGCCGCTCCTCGTCGCGATCCACGATCACGCCCGCCTCGAAGAGGACGCTCGGGATTCCCGCCGCACGCAGGAGGATGAGCTTGTCGTAGCGGTAGATCCCGAGCGACTCGTCCACCAGTTCCCGGCGCTCGCCAGGGATGTCCTCGGCGTGGTGCAGCGAGGGCGTCAGGCCTGCGGCCCGCAGCTGCCGCCCGATCTCCGTTGCCAGCCGCAGGCTATCGTCGCCCGCGTGACCGGCTTCCGAGTAGAAGAGCGAGTAGCCGGAGATGCCCTCGGAGTAACCGACGACGCGCCCGAACACGCGATGCTGCTTGAGGTAGCGCGGCTGCACGGAGTCGTGATGGACGGAGATCAGGATGCTCGCGCCCCGCGCGACGGCCGACTCCGCGCGCTCCTGAAGGGACATGCCCTTCTCCGTGGGCTTGATCACGAACGACTGCGTGTACCCGTCGGCGTGGAGCTGGGTGAGCAGGTCATTCGCGAGCTTGCGGTTGTACGCGTGCTCGGGAACGCCGCCAGCGCTGATGGCCCCGGGCTCCGTGGGGCTGTGGCCGATGTCCACCGCCACGACGGGGACCCCGGGGGAGTGGGGGTGTGCCGGAGGACCGGCGCATCCGCCAATCGCCAGAGTCACGGTGGCGGCGACCGCCGCCGCAACGGCACGGTGCTGATGGGACATCCGCATCTTGGAGCTCCGAGGCGTTCCAGGGTAACGCCTCGCTGGCGGATGCCGACTCCGATGGGCGCGAGGGCGGCACGGGCCCGGGGGCCCGCACCGCCCGAATCGCCTCAGCTCTGCGGCGGGTTGGAGAGCTCCGGCACGTAGCCGGTGATCTCGCGGCGCGCCTGCTCCACGGCCTCGGAGCCGCTGCGCCAGAGCAGGCCGCCTTCGGCGGGGCCGAAGGCCTTGTTCAGCAGCTCGGGTGCGGGCAGCTGCTCGTCCAGGTCGCTCAGGCTGCGCAGCGGTCGCACCGTCCAGTACAGGTTCAGCTCGCCGATGATGCTCTGGTTGGTGATGATCCGCGCGGCGTCGCCCGTCTTGGGGATCGCCTCGGCGATCTTGCGGATCAGCTCTTCGCACGCCTCTGCCTGGCCGGGCCGCGCACGCACCGACGTCACGGCGGCGGCCGGATACGCGCCGGGCTGGAGCTCGTCGGGCGGGTAGCTGAGGTCGGGCCGGAGCGTGGAGATCGTGTGCTGCACGGTCTGCACGCACTCGTTGGTGTCGCGGAAGCCCTCCTGACCCTTCTTGTCGCCGAGCACGCGCGTCCAGAGCTCCTCCACGGTTCCCAGCGGCTCCAGCTCGGCAAAGCTCTCGGTCAGGGTCACGAAGTGCATCACCAGGGTCTCGCCGAAGAGCGTCCGGTGGGCGGTCCAGCGCCACTCCTCGCCCTTGTCGGTCGCGGCTTCGGCCAGCTGCGCGACCTCGTCCTGAAACTGGCCTATCCGGTCGGGACGGATTCCGATGGAGTTCACGATCGTCAATGCCATGGGGTCTCCTGCGCGCCGGCGGGACGGCGTCGTGGACGCTTCGTCCCTCTCTCCGGCGCCTCGTGCGGTTTGGGATCGGCTCGATGACCCGAGCACAGTGACTGCGGCGGAGCATTGGCCAGCGAGTCGCAGTGGAGAGAGCGAACTTGGAGCGCAGTGCGGGGTGGAGATCGCGACCGGGGCGGAAAGCCACGGTTCCGGAACGGGCGGGCTGTGCAGGGGGGAAAGCGCACGGTGCCCTCC
Organism: Deltaproteobacteria bacterium; assembly: GCA_019310195.1. Classification (GTDB taxonomy): domain Bacteria; phylum Myxococcota_A; class UBA9160; order UBA9160; family JAFDET01; genus JAFDET01. The sequence goes on along the minus strand of JAFDET010000166.1, from coordinate 5,157 downwards.
GGGACCGGGCCACCGTATCACGCGAGTGCCGCCGCGAGAAGCGGGCGCTTTCGACACCGCAAGGTGATTTCCCCACGGGGATGCGAGGGTGGGCGGACACACCTACTATCTGGCCCGGGTGAGGACGGGGCGGCGCGCAGGGCGCGCCGTTCAAAAGCATCAGCTTGGGGGGTGAGATGCGTGGGAAAGTTGTGTGTGCGCTCATCGCGGCAGTGATGGCGTACGGGGGGGCCGCACGGGCCCAGGAAGACTGTCAGCTGGTGGGGTTCACCACCGCCACGGCCGACGGCGACAGCGGGGTGCTCGGGATGACAGGACTGTGTCAGGCGGAGTTCCCGGGCTCGCGGATGTGCACGACCGTGGAGATCGCGGAGACCCGGGTGCTGCCGACCGGCCTGGCGGGCTCCGCCTGGGTGCGGCCGGTCTTCGATGGCGAGGGCTTCGAGGCCGTGGTGGGCGTCAAGAACGAGGAGCTCGCCTGCCGAGGCTGGAGCGACGCCACCAGCAAGGGGCTCACCGTCGATCCGAATGGGAGCTTCTTCCACGGCACGATTCCCGAGGGCTGCGGCAACCTGCACGCGGCCTCGTGCTGCGCCTGCAGCGGCTCGGTGATCGGCGGCAGCGGGGGCGACGACGCGCTCTCCTGCAACACGACGACACCGGTCGTCTACAGCGCCATCGGCGGCAAGGTGAGCGTCACCGTGGAGGTGCGCAGCGCCTGCCCGTCGGGTGTAGACATCAACCTGGTGAACATCAAGAAGGGCGATGTGACCACCCAGAACGTTCCGAACGGGAGCATCCAGATCTTGACGCTGTCTCCGAAGTCGGAGGAGATCCAGGTGGTTCCGGCGAACCCGGAGGCAGGCAGCTTCCGGGTTGAATTCACCGTGAACTGAGGAGGCGCCAGCCGTCCCAAGCCGTTCGGCTACAGGCCCCCCGGTCCATATCCGATACCGGACTCAGATCCGGGAGGGGTGATGGATCTTCCCGTAGTCACAGACTGGCGGCGCCTGCTGGCCCGGACCGCCGCTCCGCTCCTGGTGCTCGCCCTGGCGTGCGCCGGGCAGGGGCCTGCTGCGCCGCAGCCCAGCGTGGGCCTCGGCCGCGTCCTCCACGCCCGGCTTCCCGCCGTGCGCCAGGTCGAGCCCGCAGGCGAGGCCGGTGCGCGTCTCGGTGGCGGTGCGTTCACCGGTCGCGACGCTCAGGGCCGCTTGGCGCTCTTCGACGCGCGCGGGCGGCCTCAGGTACGCGCTCCGGAGCGGGCCCACGATCTTGCGGCCGGGGATCTGGACGAGGACGGGGCGCTGGACGTGGTGGTGGGCCTGCATCGACGCGATGGCCTGCGCAGGCTCGACTCCCGCGGCCGAACGGTCTGGACCCGCAAGGATGTGGACCCGTGGCAGGTAGCCCTGGCCGATGCCGACGGCGATCGTTGGCCGGAGATCGTCCACACCAATCGCCAGGGCGCCTTCGTGGTGCGGGATGCCGAGGGCCGCGTGCAGGCGCGCTTCCACACCCGCCGGCCGGGTCGCTACTTCGCGTTGGCCGAGTGGCGGGCGGGTCGGACGTACCTGCTGCAGCGCCGGGCAGATGGCGTAGATCTCTACACCCTCGCCGGGAAACCGGTGACGACGCTTCCGCTCTCGGCTTGGAACGACGGCGGTCGTGTGGAGGCCGTCGCCTTCGATCCGCACGGCGACGAGAAACGTTGGCTCGCGGTCCTGGACCACCTGGCAGCCGGCGGGCCATCGGTGCTCAGCGTTTTCGACGCGCGCGGTCGCCGCGTCTTCGAGGAGGTCGATCTCGATGGCTGCGCCGGCCTGAACACGCTGGCCCGCGCGGGGCGCAGCGAGCTGCTGATGGGCTGTGGCGGGAAGGTGTGGCGCTACGGGACGGCGCTGGCGCGCAGCGCGAACCCGCTGCCGACGGTCGAGGCGCTGCGGGGGCAGGGCGACGCCGTGGGTCCGCTGAGCTTCGGCGATTCGCCCGAACGGGTGGCGGCGCTGCGCACTCTGCTTCCCGGCCACCGCTGCCGTCTGGCCGCATGCGACGCCAGCTACGTTCGCATCGGCGGGCGCGACTACGTCCTGCTTCCCGAGTACCGGCGGGGTGGTCTGGCGCGGGTGGCGCTGCTGGCGCTGCCGGAGCCGGTGGAGAGCTACGGCCACGAGACCCAGGCGGCCTGGCTCGAGCTGGTTCGCTTCATCTCGGCCCAGGCCGGGCGTCCGGACCCGGGCGCCGTGGGCTTCCCCTCGGCCGGGCGCGTCAAGCGGGCGCCGGCCCACGCCGGATGGCGCGCGGTGGGCACCCACCGCTGGACCTCACCCCAGGTCCAGGTGGCGCTGGGCGTCGCCACGGTCGATGAGCCGGGCGCGGTCCAGTACGTGGCCTACGCCAGCTTCGCGCCTGCGGGCGTGCCTGCCTCGCTGGGCCGCTGAGCGGCGTCGGGGGCGCGGTTCGATAGCATTCGGCCGTGCGCCACGTGGCCTTGGTCGTTCCCTGCTACAACGAAGCGGCTCGCCTGCCGGTGGACCGGCTGCGGGCCTTCCTGACCGACGACAAGTCGGTCGGACTGGTGCTGGTGGACGACGGCAGCCGCGACGGGACGCGGGCGCGGTTGGATACCGTGCGCGAGGGCTTCGAGGAGCGGGTCCAGGTTCTGGCCTTGCCCAGCAATCGGGGCAAGGCCGAGGCCGTGCGCCTGGGCGTGGCGCGTGCCCTGGAGGGCGGCGCCGAGGGGGTCGGCTACTGGGACGCCGACCTCGCCACCCCCCTGGAAGAGCTGGAGCGGCTGCGCGCGGTGCTGGATCAGCACCCCGACGTCGTCATGGTGCTGGGCGCCCGGGTCAACCTGCTGGGCCGGCACATCGAGCGCAGCCCTCTGCGCCACTACCTGGGGCGCGTCTTCGCCACCGCGGCGTCGGTCACGTTGGGCCTGCCCGTCTACGACACCCAGTGCGGGGCCAAGCTGTTCCGGGTCACCCCGGAGCTGGGCGAGCTCTTCGCCGAGCCCTTCGAGACGCGCTGGCTCTTCGATGTGGAGATCCTGGCCCGCTTCCTGCGCCAGCGGCGCAGCGCTGGGACGTCGGCGCACGGCGCCATCGTCGAGCACCCGCTGCACGAGTGGCGGGACGTGGCGGGCTCCAAGGTCCGCGCCCTCGACTTCGTCAAGGGATTCGTCGACCTGCTGCGGATCCGCCGCCGCTACTTCTGAGCGCGGCGCGCTCAAGGTTCCGCCCGGCTCGCCTCGAGCCCACGGAAGCGTCCCACCAGCGTGGCCACCAGCACCGCCAGGAAGAGCTGGCCGACGACGGCCTCCAGGTAGGAGAAGGTGCGCGCCAGCGGATGCACCGGTGTGATGTCGCCGTAGCCCAAGGTCGTGAGGGTGACGAAGCTGTAGTAGAGGAACTCGGCCGTCAGGTCGGTGGGCTGGGCCACCGGATACTGGAACGCGTTGGGAACGGCGAACTCGATGAACGCGTAGAGGATCGACCACATCGTGCCCAGGAGCAGGTAGATGCACAGCGCGCCCATGAGCCGGTTCACCGACACCGGGCCCGGCGCGAAAACCACCTGCCGGAGGGCCAGGACGATGGTCATCGCGCAGAATCCAGCGATCACGAACAGGTTGGCGAGCTGGACGGCCGGGTCGCGGGTGTAGGCGTACGCGCCCGAGGTGACCACGGCGACGCCGGTCAGGACGAGGCCCCAGCGAAACCAGCGCCGCGAGTCCTGGAGGCTCCAGACCCCCAGGACCAGGGTCAGGGTGAAGGCGAGCTGAGCTACCCCCGAGTGGGGTCTCACCGTCGCGATGGTCGGCTCGATCGCCAGCAGAGCGATCAAGCCCGCGAAAAGGTAGATGAAGTTCTGACTGTGCATGGTGTCCTCTCGGCTTGGCCGGCGCGGATGGCTGGGGTGGGCTGACCCAATCCGTGCCATAATCCGCACCGTTCTCGCAATGGGAGGAAGCACATGCGTCTCGTTCGGCTCGCCAGCTGGTTCCTGACCGCCACCCTGATCGTGGCTCCCGCCGCGGCGCTCGCCCAGGAGGCGGAGGCGCCGCGGATCGGCACGCCCGGCACCACCGCGGAGTGGGACCAGGAGAAGGTGGCCACGCTGGCAGACGAGCTGGCGCAGGCCGTGGTCGACGTGCGCCGCACCGCCAGGAACGTACCCCGTGCAGGCGTGCAGACCGGCCAGGAGGCTTCCTGGATGCGCTTCGAGGACAACCTCCGGATTCTGGCGAACGAGACCAAGACGATGGCCCGCCAGCTCCACGACGGCAAAACCCACGACGAGACCCTGAAGCGCTACCAGCGCATGGGCATGCTGATCCGCGACATCCAGGAGAATCTGGGCCGGATGGGGATCCCGAAGGACCTGCAGGAGAAGCTCGACGCGGCGGGCGTCGTGTTGGACAAGTTCGACGCCTACTACGCGTAGTGCCTGAGGGCTAGCCCGGCCCGCCCTGCGCACAGGTGCGGTAGATCGACGCCGCCACGGCCAGGAGCAGCCACATCAGCGCCAGCCCGCGGCCTCCCCGGCGCGGGGGCGCCTCCTCGGCCTCCTCCGCCATGGGCGGCCCGTCCGCCGGCTCGAACTCGAACGGCAGCTCCCGCAGGGCTTGCAGCCGCGCTGCCGTCTCCTGCGTGGTGGTGGCGCCACCGCAGTGGATGCAGCGGCGCGTGCCCACGGGAAACGTCACCGCGCAGGTGGGGCAGCGCACCTCGTAGACCGGGTCCTGCTGGCTGGCTCTTTTCATGACAGAGGGCATTCTACCGCGGGAACTTCGGCCCGCCGCCGAGGGCGCCCTCGTAGACGCGCGCCAGGGCGGCCTGGGCCTTGGGGCTGGGGTCGAGGAAGCGCACGCCCATGCCGGGCTCTCCGGTGGCGAAGCTGCGGCCCACGTTGTGGCTCACCACCTCTCCGTCCACCTCGATCTCGGTGTCGCCGTCCTCCACCACGATCCGTAGCTCAAGCTGCGTGCCGATCGGCGCCGGCGAGCGGGTGGTGACGAAGACGCCGCCTCGCGACAGGTTCGTGAGCAGGCAGCGCTGGAGCTCGCCCGACGAATGGAAGCGGACCAGGAGCTTCACGGGGACCCGGACCGAGTCGCGGCGCTCCTCGTGCTCCGGCCGCGTGGGAGGTGAGAAGGTG
>JAFDET010000165.1 GCA_019310195.1 Deltaproteobacteria bacterium | reverse complement strand
CGCAGGCGCTCCGAGAACTCGATGCAGTCGATCAGGAGCGGCGCTTCGGAGCCGGGCTCGAACCACACATGGTCCAGGTGGAGATCCCCGTGACCGTCGACGGCACGGCCCTCCCGGCGGCGGCGTTCGAAGCGCCCGCCGTGGTCGCGCTCGAAGCGCAGAGCGGCATCCCGGGCACGTTCCAGGAGCGCCGGGTCGATCGGACCGCGGGGCGCCTCGGCCAGGCTGGCGAAGTTGTCGGCCACGGGCCGGGTGATGCGCTCCAGCCAGTCCGCCGGCTCGAAGGGCGCCGGCGTCCCCAGGCGGTTCGCCTCGTGGAACGCGGCCACGCGCTCGGCTACGGCGTCCAGCTGCTCCACCGCCAGCGTCCCGTCGTGCAGGCGCGAGAGCGCGTCGCCCCCGTCCGGGAGCCGCCGCATCACCACGCAGTGCTCGGGGCCTTCGCGGTCCGGTGCGGCGGACAGCGGGGCGTCGGCCAGGGGGCCGATGCGAATCCGCCCGTCCTGCACCCGGACCGGGGCCACGCCCAGGTACACGTCGGGCGCCAGGCGGCGGTTCAGCCTCACCTCACGTTCGCAGTCGGCGTTGCGCGCCGCTGCGCTGGAGAAGTCGAGAAATCCCAGGTCCACCGGCTTGCGCAGCTTGTAGACCCGTTCACCGGTCAGGAAGACGTACGAGATGTGCGTCTGCACGACCTGGACTCCGCCGGCGGCGCTGGGATCGTCCGGATAGGCGTCGGGCCGGGCGAGGCCCTCTGCAATGAGATCGAGGGTCGAATCGGGGGTCGCGTGCTCCATCTTATTGCCCGTACCATCAATCATGGAGGCAAACCGAACTCGTGGCCACCTCATCCATCCTTGCGTTCCTGGGCGCAGCGCAGACGGTCACCGGCAGCCGTTTTCTCGTGGAGACCGGGGGCAGGCGGCTACTGGTGGATTGCGGCCTCTTCCAAGGCTTGAAGAAGCTGCGGCTGCGCAACTGGGACGGCCTGGGCGTGGACCCGGCTTCCATCGATGCGGTGGTGCTGAGCCACGCGCACCTGGATCACTCGGGCTACCTGCCCGCGCTGGTGCGCGGCGGATTCCGGGGCGACGTGTTCGCCACCCCGGATACGGCGGCGCTGTGCGAGATCGTGTTGCCCGACAGCGGGCACATCCAGGAGGAGGATGCGGCCTTCGCCAACCGGCGCGGCTTCTCCAAGCACACGCCGGCGCTGCCCCTCTATACCGAGGACGATGCGCGTCGTGCACTCGAGCGCTTCCGGCCCGTGGACTTTCGTGCGCCCTTCCAGGCCCTGCCCGGCGTGGAGGTCGAGCTGCGCCGGGCAGGTCACATCCTGGGCGCGGCCAGCGTGCACGTTCAGATCGGTGAAGCGGACCTGCTGGTCAGCGGAGATCTGGGCCGCGCCAACCACCCCGTCCTGCTGCCTCCGGAGCCCCCGAGCGGAGCCGCCACGGTCCTGATCGAGTCCACCTACGGCAACCGGATCCACGAGGACGAGGCCGGTATCGAGGCCTTCGCCGCTGCGATCCTGCGCACGGCCGAGCGTGGAGGCGCCGTGCTCATTCCCGCCTTCGCGGTGGATCGCACCGAGGTGCTGCTCTTCCACTTGAAGCGGCTCGTGGCCGAGGGCAGGATCCCGGACCTCCCGGTCTACGTAGACAGCCCCATGGCGCTCGCGGCCCTGCGCGTCTACCGCGCTGCGATCGAGTCGGGCTCGCCCGACGTTCGGCCCGGCCTGGGCGATGCGCCCTTCGATCCCGGGACCCTGATCGAGACGCGCGAGACCCAGGCCTCCAAGGCCATCCACGACGCCCCGCTGCCGGCGATCATCATCTCCGCTTCGGGCATGGTCACCGGCGGGCGCATCCTTCACCACATGGAGCGCCGCCTGCCGGATCCGCGAAACACCGTGGTGTTGGTGGGCTACCAGGCCTCGGGCACGCGGGGCCAGAGCCTCCAGAACGGCGCCACCAGTCTCAAGCTGCATGGGCACTACATTCCGATCCGGGCCGACGTCGTGTCGGTTCCGGCCTTCTCGGTGCACGCGGACCGGGACGAGCTGGTGGCGTGGCTGGGGTCGGCCGACCCGGCGCCACGCTCCGTGTTCGTGGTTCACGGCGAGACCGAGGCGGCGGCGTCGCTGCGGGACGCAGCCGAGTCGGCCCTGGGCTGCACCGTGGTCGTGCCGCACTTCGGGGAGCGGATCCGGCTGGACTAGGAGAGTGGCCCGACAGGGTGCATAATCGCTCCCAGGTGTCACCCACCGGTGGCAGGTCGAAAGCAATCGGGCACAGGAGGGCGTCCATGCCGCATCTGTCCGCGAAGGAGTTGGCTCGCCAGGCCTGGAAGGCGGTTTCCGAGGGAGACGCCGCGGCCCTGCATCATCTCTGGACGGAGGACGTGGTCTGGCAGGCCATCGGCAACCATCCGTGGGCCGGCCGCTTCGAAGGAGTCGAGGCGGTGCTGGAGCACATCGCCCAGATCGGTGATTCCGTCGAACGCTTCGATGCGCGGCTCGACGAGATCTTCGCCAGCGACACCCGTATCGTCTACTTCTATCATCTCACGGCGGGGCGTGGCGCCCGGGTAGTGGACGTCGACTACATCATGGCGGCGCTCCACCGAGAGGGGCGAATGAGCCACATCTGGCTCGCCGCCCTCGATCCCGAGCTCTTGGAGAGTCTCTGGAACACCGCCTGAGTGCGCCGGCGCAACGGCCCCGGGGTTCGCGGAGCTCGCGTCCTTGCAGATACCCTGGGGCGTAGCCCCAATGGCCCGGGCGGGAGACCCAGTCATGATGACGGAATCAGCCCTCGAAGCATCGCGGATCCTGCGCGATGGAAGCCAGTTCCAGTGGTACGTGATCCCGCTGCTGGCGCTGGTGCTCTACGTCTACGCCGTCGAGATCGAGCGGCGGGCCTGGAACGTGGTCTTTGCCGGCCTGGCGTTCTGGGGGATGGACTGGTTCAACGAGATCTGGAACGCGCTGGTCTTCCACTTCACCCAGGTGGCGCCCGTGTGGGGCGCTCCCAAGGACACGGCCTTCCTGATCCTGATCGGCCTGAACATCGAGATCTGCTTCATGTTCGCGATCGCGGGCATCGCGTTCTCGAAGACGCTGCCTGCGGATCCCAGGGCCCGTGTGCTGGGCCTCCCCAACCGGCTCTTCTTCGCGCTGGCCGGCAGCCTCTTTTGCGTGGGGGTGGAGGTCCTGCTCAATGCGGTTGGCGCGTTGACCTGGGAGTGGCCGTGGTGGAGTGCCCGGGCGCCCTGGCTGATCCTGCTGGTGGGCTACATGCCCTTCTTCCTGGTGGCCTTCTGGGTCCACGACATGCCGAGCGTTCGCCGCCAGGCCACGGTGGTGGGCGCGATCCTGGGGTTCGACCTGGTCTGCCTGGTCGTGTTCGGAGCTGCGCTGGGCTGGATCTGAGCCGGCCGGGCGGGCTCAGCCGGCGGCCTTGCGCGCCCGGGCCAGCCGGGTCATCCCGGGGATGAAGGGACCGACCTCGGGCTTCTCGAAGCCGGCCTCGTCGAGCAGACCGGTCACGAAGCCCGGTGTCAGCGCGACGCCGCCCGGCGTGAAGGCGAAGTGCTGGAGCGCCCACAGCGCGGGCAGCGGCGGGCCGCAGCGATCGTCATCGACCATGAAGTCGTGAATCAGTACCTGGCCGCCCGGCCGCAGCGCGCGGTGGGCGCGGCGGTAGAGCTCGCCCACGCCCTCGGCGGAGACGCTGCCGCTGACGTACGAGAAGAGCACCGCGTCCTGCTCTTTCGGCCACGCGACCTCGAGCGCATTTCCGGCGACGAAGTCGACGCGATCGGTCAGCTCCGCCTCTGCGACGAAGCGCCGGCCCACCTCGACGACGTTCGGGAAGTCGAGGATCGTGGCCGAGAGCTCCGGGTGTTGCCGGCACAGGGTGATCGAGAAGGCGCCGCTGCCGCCGCCCACGTCGAGCAGCCGCCGGCAGCCCGACAAGTCCACCAGCGCCGAGAGCAGCGCCGCGGCGGGAGCCGACGCGGCGTGCTGCGACTCGCTGTAGAGGGAGGCCTCGTCGGCGTCGGCGAACCAGCTGGCGTAGTCCTGGAACGGGACCGTGTCGCGACGCCCGCGCAGGACGTCGTGGAGGTTGTGGAGGAAGGGGTACATCTGGCGGTCCACCTGGTCCCTGCAGTAGTCGGCGAAGCTGCCGTCCGGGCCGCTGACGAGCATCGTCTGGCTGGCCGGCGCGTTGCGGAAGCCTTCCTCCGCGCCGTCCAGCTTCTCCAGCAGGCCCGTGGAGACCAGGGCCGTGAGGAGGGTCGAGAGGCCACGCTCGTCGGCACCCGTCGTTGCGGCCAGCTCCGACAGGGATCGGGGCCCGTCGGCCAGCGCGTCGAACAGGCGCAGGTGCGCCCCCGCGAACAGCGCCTTCGAGGCCATGTAGCCGAAGGCGATGCGGAAGATCTCTTCGGGCGTTTCCAGGGGCTTCATGGGACCTCCCTTCGGGTGGATGGGCCGGCCGTGCCGTGCCGTGCCGCGCAAGCCTCGCGGATGTGCGATGCGGCTGGTATGACCGGAGTCAGCCCGGCCTCGAACTCCCAGCGTTTCGCCGCAACCGCTCTGCGGCGCGGGCATCCAAGGAGCCGCCATGGAAGAGCCCCGCTACCGCATCTTCGTCGAGCCCGCGCCCGGCCGGGTGCAGGTGCGCTTCAACGGCGTCACCGTCGCCGACAGCGATCGGGCGCTGATCCTGCACGAGACCCGGTATGCGCCGGTCCACTACCTGCCCAAGGCCGACGTGCGCATGGACCTGATGGAGCCCACCGAGCACCGCACCCACTGCCCCTTCAAGGGCAACGCCTCCCACTGGACCCTGCGGGTCGGCGACCGGCTCTCGGAGAACTCCGTCTGGGCCTATGAGAAGCCGCTCCCCGAGGCCGAGCCGATCCGCGGCTACGTCGCGTTCTACCGCGATCGCATGGACACCTGGTACGAGGAGCGCGCGGAGACAGCGGCGGAGCCGGTCGCCGACGCACACGATCACGGCAATCCGCTGGTGGACTGGCTGATGCGCGAGGCTTGGGACGCGAAGGACGTGGGCCAGCTCGTGTACGGCCTGGTGCATCGTCTCCAGGCCGAGGGAGTCGAGCTCACGCGGGCGAACCTGATGCTGCGCGCGCTGCACCCCCAGGTGATGGGTACGGTCAACGCCTGGACCCGAGCCGATGACAACATCCGGACCGTCGAGCTGGGCCACGCCGTGGGCGCCGAGGAACGCTTCCTGTCGAGCCCCTTCGTGCCCATCTTCGCCGGCCGGGGCGGCGTGCGTCGTCGCCTGGAAGGGCCCGAGGCGCGCATCGACTTCCCGGTCCTGGAGGACATGCGTGCGGAGGGCGCCACCGACTACGCGGCCCTGCCGCTGGCATTCTCCGACGGGCAGATCCACGCGCTGACCCTGACCACCGATGCGCCGGGCGGTTTCCGCACCGAGGACCTGGGCCACATCCACGAGATCCTGCCCCTGCTGAGCCGGCTGGTGGAGGTGCACTCCCTGCAACGCACCGCGCGCACGCTGCTGGACACCTACCTGGGCGTGCACACCGGGGCTCGGGTCCTGGAGGGGCGGATCCGGCGCGGCGACGGCGAGCGCATCCCGGCCGTGGTCTGGATGGCGGATCTGCGCGGCTCCACCGAGCTTCAGGAGACGCTGGAACGGGACGTCTACCTGGACCTTCTGAACGAGTTCTTCGAGGCCACCGCCGGCTCGGCCATCGACGCCGGCGGCGAGGTCCTGAAGTTCATCGGCGACGCGGTGCTGGCGATCTTCCCGATCCAGGACGAGCCTCGCGCGCCGTACCAGGCCCTGTCCGCCGCGCGCGAGGCGCTGGCCCGCATCGAGCGCTTCAATGCCGGGCCCGACGCTGCGAACGGTCGCCTGGGCATGGCCCTGGCGCTTCACATCGGAGAGGTGAACTACGGCAACATCGGCGTGCCCGGCCGGCTCGACTTCACGGCGACGGGCCCGGTGGTGAACGAGGTCTCGCGCCTGGAGGGGCTGTGCAAGGTGCTCGGCAAGCCGGTGGTGGCCTCGGGCGCCTTCGCCGAGAGCGTCGATGCCGACCTGGTTCCGTTGGGCCGCCACGAGCTGCGCGGAGTCGCCGAGCCGGTGGAGGTCTTCACCCTCCCGGAGCTCGCGTAGTCCAATCGGGAGTCGCCCCGGCTCTGCCAGGGGAGAAGAGTCCAGACTCAATGCGGACTCTTCTGCGTCAGGGAAGGAAGTGCAAGCCGGCTTCCCGCACCGAGGATCTCGGGCTGGCGCCTGCGATGGGTCTGGTTGGGATGGGTGTGTGGACCCTCGGCCCCGGCGTTGCGTCCCGGCGGCCGCGACCATCGCGGTGGTCCGCCGGCGCTTTGCGCCGGGGAGCCGTCTTCACCTCAGGCCCGGGCTGGGATCTCGTCCAGACCGATCAGCCCGTGCCGCCGCCAGCCCTTCAGGATGAGCCATGTGTGAGCCCGAGCGACGGCCGGCGCATCGCGGGCGGGCCCGATCGGCCTTCTCCACCCCTCGAACCAGCGTCCCGATGAAGCCGGATCCAGCGTTCCGAGCTGCTTCGCCCTGCGCCCCGCGTGCCGGTGTGCATTCAGCAGCACGTAGGCCAGCGCGTTTCGCACCTCCAGGGGCGTCTTCAGCACCCGAGCGTGATAGCGATCCGCCAGCACCGGCCCCCGACGCCGGAACACCCGGTTCACCGCCCGCGCCAGCCGGGCCCCCACCGACTTCATGCCGCGCCCCAGGGCGTCCGGCCCCGCCGCCTCCACCAGCATGTGCACGTGGTTGCCCTGGATCGAGTACTGGACCACGCGGCAGCCGGAGTGGCAGCGGATCTGGCGCACCGACCGTTCGAACTCGCGCACGAAGCGCACTGAACGCAGCGACGGCACGTCCTCGCGCACCCGAAAGGTGACGTGGCAGGGATGTCGGGAGGCGAAGCGCTCGCGGGAGAGGTGGGGCATGCCTGAGTCCGGACTCGGCCTGCGGCCCGCGCCTTCGCGGCGCCCGCCCCAGCCCGACGGGAATCGCAGCGCCTGTTGCTGTTGCTTACGCATAAACGAGTTGAATATAGCTATGTTATAGTTTCTGTCAACTCTCAGAGAGATCTAGAGCCGAAAGAAGTCGCCGGCTGCGAGGCGCATGCGCCGGCCTACGCCCAGGGGCGGCGAAGGGGGGCGGGATCTCTTCCCATCCCAACCGAACGGGGGTTCGTTCGGCTGCCGGCCCGGCGAATCGGCTGAACGCCGGTTCTTCCTCCGGCGATGGGGCGAAGGGCGTATGGAATGCGATCTCGGACGGTGGCGGGCGACGTTTCGTCGGACCAGGGCTGATCGTCAGCTCCGCGGCAGCTGTTCCAGCAGGAAGCGGGCGCTGTTGCCGCCCATCACCGCCTGGATCTCGGCCGGGGTGAAGCCCTGGCGCAGCATGGTCTCGGTGAGGACGGCGAGCTCCGACGTGTCGAACATCGTCCAGGTGCTGCCGTCGTAGTCCGAACCCAGGGCTACGTGCTCCACGCCCAGGGTGTCGATGGCGTAGCGCAGGGTGCGCACCACGCCTTCGGGCGTGACGTCGCAGATCGCGCCGTCCCAGTAGCCGATCGCCACCAGCCCGCCCGCGTCGGCGATGCGGCGCATCTGGGCGTCGGAGAGGTTGCGCGGGCTGTCGCAGGTTCCCTGCATCCCGGTGTGGGACACCACCACGGGCCGGCTGGCCATGGCGAGCACGTCGTCCACGACCGCCGGTGAGGAGTGCGCCAGGTCGATGATGATGCGGCGGTTCTCGAGTCGCCGGACGACTTCGCGGCCGAACTCGGTCAGCCCCTCCCCGCTCTCGCCGTGGAGCGATCCGCCCAGCCGGCTGTCGAAGAAGTGGTGCAGGCCGATCATGCGGAAGCCCGCGTCGTAGAGCGCGTCCACGTTCTCGGCCCGGCCGTCCAGGGCGTGAGCGCCCTCGATGCCCAGCAGCGCCGCCACGGGGCGCTCGCCGGCGGGGCGCCCGCTGCGCAGGGCCAGCGCCGCCTCCAGGTCGACGGCAGTGCGCACGATGCGGATCTGCTCCGGCGCGCGCTCCGCCAGGACGTGGAGCTTCTCCGACTGGTACAGGGCCCGCTCCAGCAGGCTTCGCCAGGTGCGGGGCGGCCAGGCCTGGATCATCACCAGCGGCGTGATGTTGTCGCCGCTGGCGGACGAGTTGCGCTCGTAGTTCTGGCCGCGGGGCGACTTGCTGACGATGGTGAACATCTGGATCGCCACGTTGCCCTCGCGCAGCCGGGGCAGGTCCACGTGGCCGCGGCTCGAGCGCTGCAAGAGGTCGCGCCCCCAGAGCAGGCTGTCCGCGTGCCAGTCGGCGACGATGAGCGAGTCGTGCAGCGCGGCGGCCTTTGCGCCGATGGCGTAGGGCGTGTGAGGCAAGACGCCCTGCCGGGCGTTCTCGATCAGGCCCGGCCCGAAGGCGACGAGTCCGACACAGCCAGCCACCACGAGGGCGGCGAGAGCCAAGAGCCAACGGCGCATGCCGTCGAGGCTACCACGCGGCGCGCTAGAGTACCGGGAGCATCGAGCTGGAGGTCGTCATGGAGCTGTCTGCAGAGCTGGGCCCGCTGGCCGCATTGGCCGGAACCTGGGAGGGCGACCAGGGCGTCGACCTCGCCTACTCCCACTCCCGCGATCAGGCGAAGGAGACGCCGTTCCGCGAGCGCATCACATTCGAGCCCTTCGGCCCCGTGGAGAACGGAAGCCAGGTCCTGTTTGGCCTGGACTACACCACCAAGGCATGGCCCATCGGCGAAGCGGATCCCTTCCACATGGAGGTGGGCTACTGGCTCTGGGACGCCGCGAGCAGTCTGGTGATGCGCTGCTTCATGGTGCCCCGCGGCGTGACCGTGCTGGCCGGCGGCACCGCCAGCACCGACGCCCGCGAGCTGCGCATGAGCGCCGAGGCCGGCTCCGGGGTCTTCGGGGTCCTCAACAACCCGTATCTGGACGAGGCGGCGAAGACGGTCCGCTACGAGCTGACGGTCCGGATCGGCGACGACGGCAGCTTCTCCTACGAGGAGGACACCGTCCTCGACTTCCAGGGCCAATCTGCTCCGTTCCACCACACCGACCGCAACACGCTGCGCCGGGTCTGAGGACGCCTAGCCTTCCGGGTCCGCAAAGTCGGGCTCGCGCTTCTGCAGGCGGGACACGACCGCCTCGATCTGATTGGGCTTCCCCATCAGGCTCGCGGAGGCGCGGAACTCGTTGCCCAGCCCCTCGGCCAGGGGCACCAGTGCCGATGCATTGAGCAGGCGCTTGGCGGCGCGCACGGCGTCGGGGCTGTTGCGCGCGATGCGCCGCGCCAGCTCCAGGGCCGCTTCCAGCGGCTGCTCCGCCAGCTCGGTGCCGAGGCCCAGCGCCACGGCCTCGCGGCCCGAGACGACGTCGCCGGTCAGGATCAGCTTCTTGGCCACGTCCAGGGGCACCAGCCGCCGCAGGGCCTGTGTGCCGGACAGGTCGGGCACGAGCCCCCAGGTGATCTCGACGAAGCCGATCTTCGCGTCCGGCGCGACGAAGCGCACATCGGCGCCCAGCGCGATGTGGAAGCCGCCTCCCAGGGCCGCGCCCTCCACCGCCGCGATCACCGGCGCCGGAATTTCCTGCCAGCGCCAGGCGATCTGCTGCGCCCGGTTGGCGCCGTCCGGCGACAGGTCGGCGGCCGCGGCCGCGACGTCGTCGCTCTCGGCATCCAGGCCCCCGTCGGCCATGGCGCCGAAGGTGCTGAAGTCCAAGCCCGAGCAGAACGCGCCGCCGGCCCCGGACAGCACCACGGCACGAACCGAGCGGTCTTCCTCGATGCAGCGGGCGGCTTCCAGCAGGCCCTCGAACATCCACTGGTCCAGGGCGTTGCGCTTCTCGGGCCGGTTCAGCAGCACGTGCGCCAGGCCGCCGTCCCGGCTCAGCCGGACCCGGCCGTTTCCGAATTCCCTATCGCTCAACCCGTAGAATGCCTCCCGGAAATACGTCCTACTCGCGCACTACTTGCACAGGCCCCCGCGGACCAGCCAGGGCTCGCAGTCGTAGATCAGGCGGCCGTTCTCGCCGTGCAGCCAGTCGAGGGGGCGTAGGGCGTACGGGGGCGGCATG
>JAFDET010000401.1 GCA_019310195.1 Deltaproteobacteria bacterium | reverse complement strand
TCGATCGCTGGCGGGCCGAGCAGGCCCGGGAACGAACGCAGCAGCGCCGACCGGACCTGGACGCCGGGGCGCGAGGAGGCCATGACCGATGAACGGAAACCATCTCGAGGCGCTGGAGCGCGAGTCGATGCGGCGGGACCTGCCGCCCTTCCGCTCGGGCGACACCGTGCGCGTGCACGTGAAGATTCGCGAAGGCGAGAAGGAGCGAATCCAGGTCTTCGAGGGCGTGGTGATCCGGCGCCGCCGCGGGGGTGCCTCGGGCACCTTCACCGTGCGCAAGGTCTCCTACGGCGTCGGTGTCGAGCGCATCTTCCCGGTGGAGTCGCCGGTGGTGCAGAAGATCGAGATCAAGAGCCGCGGCCACGTGCGCCGCTCGCGTCTCTACTTCCTGCGCGAGCTGCGCGGCAAGAAGGCGAGGCTGCGCTCCAAGCTGCGTGACATGTCCGCGCTGGCGGCGCCCGTGCTGGAGGAGGAGCCCGCCCCGGAGCCGGTGGCCGCCGAGCCCGAGGCCGCGGCGCCCGCGGAAGCCGAGACCAAGGAGTAGACGGAGGCTCAGCCGCCGGCGTCGAAGGCGCCCTCCCAGTGGCGCACGAGCCAGGCGCCGTCGGCATCCCGCTCGCAGCTCACCACGTCGAAGCGAACCCGGCGGGCGCGCCGCCGGTTGGCGTGCAGCCAGGCCGCCGCGCCCCGCACCAGGCGTGCGCGCTTGCGCGCGTCCACCGCCTGCTCCGGCGGTCCCTGGCGCCGTCCGCGCCGCGTTTTCACCTCCACGAACACCAGCGTGCCGCCCCGCGCGGCGATCAGGTCGATCTCCACGGAGTCGGCGTGCGCGTTGCGCGCCAGGATCCGGTAGCCCTGTTGCTCCAGGTGCGCGGCGGCGCGCGCTTCGCCCTGGGCGCCGAGGGCGCGTCGGTCGTCTTGCTTCACGGGGAGACTCCGCGGGACCGCGGGGTTCCGCGACTGTAGTACCCTCCCTCCGCGTGGGCACCCTGTACCTCGTGGCGACGCCGATCGGCAACCTCGAGGACGTGACCCTGCGCGCGCTGCGGGTTCTCGGTGAGGCCGAGTTGGTGCTGGCCGAGGACACCCGGCGCACGCGGATCCTGCTGGAGCGCCACACGGTGGACGCGCGGCCTCGCTCGCTCCACGCCCACAACGAGGCCGCACGCACGGCCCAGGCGCTGGGCGTGCTTGCCGGGGGCGGCGACGTGGCCCTGGTGTCCGACGCCGGCACGCCGCTGCTCTCCGATCCCGGCGAGCGCCTGCTGGCCGCCGCGCTCGACGATGGGCACGAGGTGACGGTGGTGCCGGGCGCTTCCGCGGCCCTGGCGGCCTTGACCCTGTCCGGGCTGCCGGTCCTGCCCTGCGCCGTGCTGGGCTTCCCGCCGCGCCGCGCAGGCGCGCGCCGTGCCTTCCTCCAGGCCTGGTCGGGGCGGGCCGAGACCCTGGTGCTGTTCGAGTCGCCCCGGCGCCTGGGGCGCACGCTGGCCGAGGCCGCCGAGATCCTGGGACCGCGCCGGGGCTGCGTGGCCCGGGAGCTGACCAAGCTTCACGAAGAGGCGGTGCGCGGCACGCTGCCCGAGCTGGCCGCGCGTTTCGAGGATGGGGCCCGCGGCGAGGTGACCGTGGTGATTGCCGGCGCCGAGCCCGAGCCCCTGGACGATGCGGAGGTCGAGGCGCGCATCGTCGCCGGCGTGCGCGAGGGACGCACGCCTCGCGAGATCGCCGCCCAGGTGGCGGCCGACACCGGAGCCGCGCGGCGTGAGGTCTACGCACGGGCCGTCGCTGCGCGGGAGCGCGACCGAAGTTGAGCCCTGCACCGGGCACCGTCCTGCGCACCGTCCGCCACCTGCGGCCCCGCCAGGTGCTGCACCAGCTGTTGGACGCCGTCCGCGGACCCGTGCGTCCCGCGCCGCCGCCGGCCACGCCTCCGGTCTGGGCTCTGGAGCGCCCGACGGCGCCCTTCCCCGGAGCGCCCAGCCACGCGCGACTCCAGGGACCCGCGCGGGTGGAGCTCCTGAACCGGTCGCACGACTTCGGCGAGCGCATCGACTGGGAGCTCGCAGAGGAGGGCCCGCTCTTCGCCTTCCACCTGCACCAGCACGACTTCCTGCGCGCGCCGGAGCTGGCGCCGGCGCTGCGGGCCCGCGTGCTGGACGACTGGATCCAGCGCCAC
>JAFDET010000164.1 GCA_019310195.1 Deltaproteobacteria bacterium | reverse complement strand
GTCGGCCGTCTCCACCAGCTCGCGCTCCAGGGCGCGGCCTTCCTCACCCGCCTCGCCGTAGCCCGCGCTGGCCACGAAGGCGGCGCGCACGCCCTTGGCGGCGCAGGCCTCGAGTAGTGCCACGTTCACCTTGTTGGGCGTGCAGACGAAGACCAGGTCGGCCCGTCCGTCGGGAATCTCCGACACGTCGCGGTACGTGGGCCGCCCCAGCACCTCGGCGCCGTCGGGCTTCACCGGGAAGAGCTCGCCGGTGTACCCGCAGCGCAACAGGTTGTGGTATGCGACGAAGCCGAACTTGCCCGGATGGCTGGAGACACCCGCCACCACGATGCCGCGCGGGTGGAAGAGCGGGCGGAAGCGTTCGCGCAGCGCAGCGGGATCGGGGGCGGACTGCGACGCCGGCAGCGGGAGCGGCTCCCCCAGCTCCACCAGCGCGTCGACGGCCACCGGCCGCCCCCGGTGGACGATCAGCGGGTTCAGGTCCACGCTCACGATGTCCGGGCGCGCGGCAGCCAGGCTGCCCAGCGACACCAGCAGGTCGGCCACGGCCTCCCGGTCCACCGCCGGCTCCCCGCGGAAGGCGCCCAGCAGGCGCTGCGCCCCCAGCCCGTCGAGCATGGCCAGCGCCTCGACTCGCGAGATCGGCGCAACGGCGAAGACCGCGTCGCCCACGGCCTCGGTCAGGATCCCGCCCAGGCCCAACAGCACGCAGGCCCCGAACTGGGGATCGCGGGCCACGCCGGCGATCAACTCGCGCGCGCCGCCCACCATCTCGGCCACCAGCAGGCGCACGTCGCCGTCCTCGGGGCGTGCCTCCGCCAGCAGCTCCCCGGCCGCAGCGCGCACCGCGTCGGCGTCTCCCAGCCCCAGCCGCACCAGCCCGCGCTCGGTCTTGTGGGCGATCCCGTCACCCGACAGCTTGACGGCGACCGGGAAGCCGATGGACTCGGCCGCCCGCACCGCGCCGGTCGGATCGGCCGCGTCCGCCTCGCGGGCCAGGGGGACGCCGTGCTCCGCGAGCAGCGCCTTGGAGGCATGCTCCGAGAGCGTGCTCATGCGGGACTCCTTCTCGGCAGGGCGGCGGTTTATGCTAGAGGACGGGGAAGCCGAGAGCCATGCGAGAACGGCTTCCTGGGGGGTGTGCGTGGGTGGCTTTCTCTCGTTCCTGGATGGGCTGGAGGCGGCCTTCGGCCGCTGGGTCGTAGCGCCGCTGGAAAGCGTGATCTTCTTCGACGTCGCGTTCTGGAGCGACGACACCACCATCCCCATCGTCGTCCTGTGGCTGATCCTGGCGGCCGTCTTCTTCACCGTGCGCTTCCAGTTCGTGAACCTGCGCGCCTTCCGCCACGCGGTGGACTGCGCGCGCGGCCGCTACTCCTCGCCGGACGACCCGGGAGAGATCAGCCACTTCCAGGCACTTTCGGCCGCGCTCTCGGCCACCGTGGGGCTGGGCAACATCGCCGGCGTGGCCGTCGCCGTGGGACTGGGCGGACCGGGCGCCGTCTTCTGGATGGTGGTGGCCGGCTTCCTCGGCATGAGCTCCAAGTTCGCCGAGTGCACCCTGGGCCAGAAGTACCGCCACATCGACGAGAACGGCAAGGTATCCGGCGGCCCAATGCACTACCTGGAGGACGGCCTCAAGGAGTTGGGCTGGGCGCGCAGCGGGCGCGTGCTGGCGCTGGTCTTCTCCTTCATGTGCATCGGCGGGAGCTTCGGCGCCGGCAACATGTTCCAGGCCAACCAGGCCGCCGCCCAGATGGCCATGGTGATCCCCGCGTTCGACGGCCGCGTCGGTGCGATTGTGTTCGGCGCGATTCTGGCTGCGGCGGTCGGCGTCGTCATCATCGGCGGAATCCGCCGCATCGGGCGGGTGGCCGCGACCCTGGTCCCGTTCATGTGCGTAGCCTACCTGCTCTGCGGCGCGTGGATCCTGCTGGCCCACGCGGGAGAGCTTGCCGGCGGCGTGCTGACCATCGTGCACAGCGCCTTCGCGCCGGAGGCCGCCTACGGAGGCGCGGTGGGCGTGCTGATCCAGGGCTTCCGGCGCGCGGCCTTCAGCAACGAGGCGGGTGTCGGGTCCGCGCCCATCGCCCACTCGGCGGCCATCACCAAGGAGCCGATCCGCGAGGGGCTGGTGGCGCTGCTGGAGCCCTTCATCGACACCCTCATCGTGTGCGCAACCACGGGCCTGGTGATCGTGGTGACCGGCGCCCACGCCGCACCCGATGCCGGCGAGGGCATCCAGATGACCTCCTGGGCCTTCGCCACGGTCTTTCCCTGGTTCCCGATCCTGCTGGCCGTCACGGCCACGCTCTTCGCCTTCAGCACCATGATCTCGTGGAGCTACTACGGCGAGCGCTCGTGGAGCCACCTGTTCGGCGAGCGCTCGAGCCTCTGGTACAAGCTGATCTTCCTGGGCTTCGCCTGGTTCGGCGCCGTCTCGCAGCTGGATCAGGTGGTGACGTTCTCCGACCTGATGATCCTGGGCATGGCCTTCCCCAACCTGCCCGGCGTCATCCTACTCTCCGGCCGCATCAAGGCCGAGCTCGACGACTACCTGCGCAGGCTGCGGGCGGGGGAGTTCACTCGACACGGAT
Source organism: Deltaproteobacteria bacterium (assembly GCA_019310195.1). Taxonomy (GTDB): domain Bacteria; phylum Myxococcota_A; class UBA9160; order UBA9160; family JAFDET01; genus JAFDET01. Next base: position 4,691 of record JAFDET010000164.1, on the reverse strand, counting down.
AACCTGCACGTCGGTGAACATCACCCGGCCCGCGCCCGCGCCGAGGCCACCCACGTTGCCCTTGCGACCCAGGGGACCCGTCGTGATGCCGAGCGGTGAACCCTTCTCGGTGCCGTAGAGGTACACGGCGGCCAGGGGCAGTTCACCCATCTCCTTGGGGGCCCGCAGCGTCCAGGTCACCTGGGCGGTCGCGAAGGAGTTCTGCGCGGCGTCGGAGTGGATTCCGGTCACGTTGACGAAGGACAGATTGCGGCCCATGTCCGCGGGACGCTTGTGGAGCCAGTCGGTCTTCTCCTCGCCACTCGAGCGGACGACCGGCGCTGCCGCCACCTGCCATCCCACGGAGGCCGCCGGGCGCGCGTACCAGCGGTGGGCGCGATCCACCAGGCCCACTCCCACGACGGGCCCCGCGCCGCCCGTCACCTTCACGATCACCGTAAAGGTCTCGCCCGGCTTCACGCTGGCGGGGGCCTCCAGGATCACGCCGGACGCCGCGTCCAGCGCCTCGATGTGCTTCACCAAGGTGGCGCGGTCGGCGGCGGACAGCTTGGCGTAGGGGGACTTCGCTTCGCCGGCCCGGATCACGGCCAGGTGTTTGTTCGGGACCAGCTCCTTGGTGGCGCGCTCGCCGGCGCCGGCCAGCGCGGCGACGTCGCGCGATGCATGACAGCCGGCGCAGAAGGGCGCCACGTCGGTCTGGTAGCTCGGGGTACCACCGGGGTAGGCGGCGGCCGATCCGGCGGCGGCCACCAGGGTGGCCAGGACGAAGCTGCGGACGATCATCGGTACTCCTCCTCTTTGAACTCTTCGTGACAGCGTGCGCACTGGGCCCGAACGTGGGCCGCGTGCAGAAAGTAGCCGCCGGCATCGCCGCCGGGACCGTGGGCCCGATGACACTCGACACAGTCGACGCCCAGTGCCGTGTTGTGGACGGAGCGCGCGTGGAAGGGCTCGGGCCCCCAGCCCTGCCACGACTGGCCGGCGAACTCCGCGTGGCACTTGCGGCAGTCGTCGTCCCACAGCGGCCAGCGCATGCCATCGGGCTCTTCGAAGCGCCCCACCCCGTACCAGAAGGCGTCCTTGCCGGCGAGGACCTTCACGCGCAGGCGCCCCAGGGCGCCGGTCCCACCGTGGCAATCGATGCAGCGAAAGGCCGGATCGTGTCGCCCGTCGACGGTCGCTGCCGCGTGCGCGGCGGCCAGCGACGCCGAGGGCCGGGCGTCGAACTCCCTGCGCAGCGCCTCGTGCAGCGGACGCTCCGGCTCCAGATGACATGCGTTGCAGAAGTCGTTGTTCCGCTCCAGCTGGTCGCTGACGGCCCAGCCCGCCGTACCCGCACCCGCGCCCAGCAGGGCCGCCACCGTCGCGATCGCCGCGCGTCGCATGCGCGGGGATTCTGGCACATCGCACGGGAGCGTGGGTTACCCTGATCTCCCTGTCACGAGGAGCCGCCATGCCGCTTGGACGCCTGGGAGTCTGGACCTTTCTCGACGGCATGCGCGCCCACGACGCGCTCAACTTCGCGCGCCGCGTCGAGGCCTGGGACTACTCCGCACTGTGGATCCCCGAGGCGGTGGGTCGCGAGCCCTTCGCGTTGCTGGGCCACCTGGCCGCGGGCACGGCGCAGCTGACCCTGTGCACGGGCATCGCCAACATCTACGCGCGTGACGCGGTCACCATGCACCAGGCGCACAAGACGCTGTCGGAGATGACCGACGGGCGCTTCATCCTGGGGATGGGCGTGTCCCACAGCCATCTGGTGGCGGGCGTACGCGGTCACGACTACTCGCCGAAGCCGGTCACCACCATGCGCAACTACCTGGAGGCCATGGAGAAGGCCCTCTACCTGGGTCCCTCCGCGGAGCAGGACGGCCCCATCCTGCTGGCCGCGCTGCGCAAGAACATGCTGCGCCTGGCGGCCGAGCGCGCCCAGGGGGCTCATCCCTACTTCGTCCCGCCGGAGCACACCGCCCGCGCGCGCGAGATCCTGGGCCCCGACGCCCTGCTCTGCCCCGAACAGAAGGTGCTGCTCTGCACCGACCCGTCCAAGGCGCGCGCCGCAGCACGGGCGGCCATGAAGATCTACCTGGGTCTGCCCAACTACCAGAACGCGCTGAAGTGGCTGGGCTTCGAGGATTCCGACTTCGCCGGCGAGGGCTCCGACCGGCTCGTGGATGCCATCGTGGCCTGGGGCGACGAGGACGCGATCCGCGAGCGCATCCAACAGCACTGGGATGCCGGCGCCAATCACGTCTGCATCCAGCCGGTACACCCCGAGGGCCTGCCGATCCCGCACGAGGAGGTCCTGGAGCTGCTGGCGCCGGCGGAGGACTGAGCGTGTATTCCACTTCACGCAGCTTCTGGGGCTGGGGACGGGAGGGCGCGGGCCCCGGCGAGGACGCGGTGTCCGGCATCGCGCGCACCCTGGAGGGCCGCTTCGGCGTGGAGCTGCCCGCAGCGCTGCCGGCGCCGCGCATCGACGAGCTGGAGCTGCGCGCGCCCCGGGTGCAGCCGCCCGCGGCGCTTGCGGAGATCGTGAGCGACGCGCCCGCCGACCGCGCCGGCCACACCTACGGCAAGGCGTTTCGCGACATCGTGCGCGGCCTGCGCCGCGACTTCGCCGCGGCGCCGGACCAGGTGGCCTACCCGCGCGACGAGGCGGAGGTGGCTGCGATCCTGGACTGGTGCAGCGACGCGCGGGCCGCCGCGATCCCCTACGGCGGCGGATCCAGCGTGGTGGGCGGCGTCGAAGCGAGGCTCGGCGACGCCTACCGCGGCGCCGTCTCGCTGGACCTCTCGCGGCTGGACCAGGTGCTGGAGATCGATCGCAGCTCGCGCGCGGCGCGCATCCAGGCCGGCATCTACGGACCGGCCCTCGAAGACGCCCTGCGCCCGCACGGCCTGACCCTGCGCCACTTCCCCCAGTCCTTCGAGTTCTCCACTCTGGGCGGCTGGATCGCGACGCGTTCGGGCGGCCACTACGCCACGCTCTACACCCACATCGACGACTTCGTGGAGTCGCTGCGCGCGGTCACGCCCAGCGGCGTCGTGGAGACCCGGCGCCTGCCCGGCTCGGGTGCGGGTCCCAGCCCGGACCGGATGTGGATCGGCTCCGAGGGCATCCTGGGCGTCATCACCGAGGCGTGGATGCGGCTCCAGGACCGACCCTCGCGCCGCGCATCCGCCTCGGTCTTCTTCGACGGGGACGACGGCTTCGCGCGCGGGGCCGACACGGTCCGCGCCATCTCCCAGGCCGGCCTCTTCCCGGCCAACTGCCGACTGCTCGACGCCCAGGAGGCGCTCATCGCCGGCGCCGGAAGCGGCGACGCGTCGGTGCTGATCCTGGGCTTCGAGTCTGCCGACCACGACCTGGATGCCTGGATGGCCCGAGCCCTCGAGCTTTGCCGCGACGGCGGCGGCCGCGTGCCCGAAGATGCAGCGCGCACGCGCAGCGACGCCGGCGCCAGCCGCGAGGGGGCGGCCGGCGCCTGGCGCAGTGCCTTCCTCAACGCCCCCTACCTGCGCGACGTGCTGACCCGGCTCTCGGTGGTGACCGACACCTTCGAGACGGCGATCCCCTGGGATCGCTTCGAGGACTTCGATGCCGGCGTCCGCGCCTCGGTGGGCGACGCGGTGAAGCGGATCTGCGGCGGCGGCAGCCTGGCCTGCCGCTTCACCCACGTCTATCCCGACGGACCGGCGCCGTACTACAGCGTGATCGCTCCGGGCCGCCGCGGCGGCGAGCTGGAGCAGTGGGACGAGATCAAGAGCGCCGCCATGGAGGCGGTGGTGCGGCTGGGCGGCACCGTCACACACCACCACGCCGTCGGACGCGACCACCGCCCGGGCTACGACGCCCAGCGGCCCGAGCTGTTCGCCCGCGCCCTGCGCGCGGCCAAGCGCGAGCTGGACCCCGCAGCCGTACTCAACCCGGGCGTGCTGATCGATCCCTGAGCCGGCTGCTATCCTCGGCGCCCCATGGCACGCATCAACCCGAACTACCGCAAGCTCCAGGCCGGATACCTGTTCCCCGAGATCGGACGCCGCGTGGCTGCGTTCCAGCAGGCGAACCCCGACGCGGCCGTCATCAAGCTGGGAATCGGCGACGTGACCCTGCCCCTGGCACCGGCGGTGGTGGAGGCCATGCGTTCCGCCGCCGAGGAGATGGGCACCGCCGAGGGTTTCCGCGGCTACGGCCCCGAGCGCGGCGGCTACGACTTCCTGGTGGAGGCCGTGCGCGAGCACGACTTCGCCGCCCGCGGTGTCGAGATCGGCGCCGACGAGCTCTTCTTCTCCGACGGAAGCAAGCAGGACAGCGGAAACTTCCAGGAGATCTTCGACACCGGCTGCCGCATCGCGGTGACCGATCCCGTCTATCCGGTCTACGTGGACACCAACGTGATGGCGGGACGTACCGGCGAAATCGGCGACGACGGCTACTACGACGGCATCCTCTACCTGCCGGCCACGGAGGAGAACGGTTTCACGCCCGATCCGCCGACCACACCCGTCGACCTGGTCTACCTGTGCTCGCCGAACAATCCCACGGGCAGCGTCACCTCCCGCCAGAACCTGGAGAGCTGGGTGGCCTACGCGCGCGAGCACGGCGCGGTGATCCTCTTCGACGCCGCCTACGACGCCTTCATCAGCGACCCGGCCCTGCCGCGCTCGATCTTCGAGATCGAGGGCGC
>JAFDET010000163.1 GCA_019310195.1 Deltaproteobacteria bacterium | reverse complement strand
TCCACGCTCTCGCGGATCTTCGATCCTTTCTTTACCACCAAGTTCACCGGTCGCGGGCTGGGCCTGGCGGCTGCCTTGGGAATCGTGCGCGGGCATCGCGGCCGCATCGACGTGCGCAGCGAGCCCGGTGACGGCACCTGCTTCCGGGTGCTGCTGCCGGCTTCGGAGCGCAAGCTCTTGCCGGCGGCCAGCCCCGCCGCGCCGAGCGTGCGGCCTCCCGCTGTGCGAGGCACGATTCTGGTAGCCGACGACGAGGAGGTGGTGCGCAGCATGGCCCGGCGCATCCTGGAGCAGGCCGGCTTCGATGTGATGACTGCCGCCGACGGCCGCGACGCCATCGAGTGTTTCCGCGAGCACGCCGCCGACGTGAGTGCGGTGCTGCTCGACCTCACCATGCCCCGCCTGGGTGGCGAGGAAGCGCTGCGGGTGCTGCGACAGATCCGTCCCGGAGTGCGCGTGGTCGTCACCAGCGGCTACAGCGAATCGGATATCGCCACCCGGTTCCAGGGCCAGGACCTGGACGGCTTCCTCCAAAAGCCCTTCCGCCCCGCCGACCTGGTGGAATGCATCGCCCTGGCGCTGGAAGAGCCGCCGGCCTCCTGAGGTCGGCCTTGCGTCCCGACTCCCGGACCCCTACCCGTCCCAAGTCCGCCCCGCCGATGAGGGATCCATGTCCAAGAGCGTCGTCGCCGTCCTGCGCACCGAGCCCCGGACCGTCTTCGAGGATCACGCGCGTCTCCTGAGCCTGGCCGGCGCCGAGCGCGTGCTCGACCCCACCCTGGACACGGCCCTCAAGGTCAACATCTCCTGGCACTGGTTCTACCCGGCCTGCTCCACGACACCTTGGCAGCTGGAGGGGGTGATCCGCGCCCTGCTGGACATGGGGTTCTCACGCGACCTCATCCACGCCTGCCACAACCGCACGGTCGTGGTGGATGCGCGCCTGGGGGAGCGGGAGAACAAGCAGCTCCCCGTCGTCGAGAAGTACGGGCTCCGCAACATCCACCTCTACGACGAAGGCGAGGAGTGGGTCCACGTGCGCGAGGCCGTGGGCGACCTGGCGGACGACTTCCTTTGCCTCAACGACGTCTACCCGGATGGGTTCCACATCCCCAAGCGCTTCATCGGCGAGAACATCATCCACCTGCCCACGGTGAAGACCCACGTCTTCACCACGACCACGGGCGCCATGAAGAACGCCTTCGGCGGGCTGCTCAACGAGCGCCGCCACTGGACGCATCCCGTCATCCACGACACGCTGGTCGACCTGCTGATGATCCAGAAGCGGATCCACCCGGGCGTTCTCGCGGTGATGGATGGGACCTTCGCCGGCGACGGGCCGGGGCCGCGCTGCATGGTGCCCCACCGCAAGAACGTGCTGCTGGCCAGCGACGACCAGGTAGCCATCGACGCGGTCTCCGCCTCCATGATGGGCTTCGATCCGCTGGAGATCCGCTACATCCGCCTGGCTCACGAGCGCGGCCTGGGCTGCGGCGATCTGCGGGATATCGAGATTGCCGGCGATGAGGATGCGGCAGCCGAGCGCTGGAACTTCGATGGGCCCTTCAAGCGCATGACCTTTGCCTCGCGCATGCAGCACAAGATCTACTGGGGGCGGCTGCGCCGCCCCTTGGAGTGGTCGCTCAAGACGGTGCTGGCGCCCTGGGCCTACGCCGCCAGCGTCATCTACCACGACTCGCTGTGGTACCCGCTCGTGGGCCGCGGCCAGGTGAAGGCCGCCCTGGAGAGCGACTGGGGTCGGCTGTTCCAGAACTGGGAGCACCTGGAGTCGGACGCCCGGGGCTTCCCCAGCGTGGAAGGCGAGCCGGGCAGCCTGGTTCGCAGCGGGATGAGCGCTTTCGGCGAGTCGTTGCGCCTGCTGGCCACCTGCCTGCGCGAGTCGCCCGAGCTGGCCAGCCGCCGCCGTCGCCGGGCCCGCCTGGGACCGGGCAGCTAGGAGCCTGGCCTCATGGTAGGCTGGCGGCTCCCCTGGGGAGCCGGAGGCCACGGTGCCCGACGTCGAGCTGATTCTGCTGCGCCAGCTGGCCAGCCAGCTGGCCATGCCCATCATCGTGGTGGATCCACGCGGGGACCTGCTCTACTTCAACGAAGCGGCCGAGGCCATCCTGGGCCGCCGCTTCGATGAGATCGGTGAGATTCGCCGCGGCGAGTGGTCGGCCCACTTCCAGCCCACCGATGAGCAGGGTCAGCCGATCAAGGCCGAGGATCAGCTGCTCGCCATCGCCACCGACCGCGGCGTTCCCGCCCACAGCACCTACTGGATCCGGGGGCTGGACGGCGTCCGGCGACGCATCGAGGGCACCTCCTTCCCCCTGGTGGGCCAGAACGACCGCCAGCTGGGCGCGTTCGCCATCTTCTGGCAGCCGGAGGAGTCGTGAAGGTCACGCTCTGGGGAACCCGCGGGTCGGTGGCCACCCCCGGACCCGAGACCATGCGCTACGGCGGCAATACCTCGTGCGTGGAGGTCCGCGGCCAGGACGGCACCCTGCTGGTCCTCGACGCGGGCACCGGCATCCGGCGCCTGGGCGACTCGGTCGGACCCGAGATCACGCGCATCGACCTGCTCCTGACTCACCTGCACATGGACCACATCCTGGGCCTGGGCTTCTTCGACCCGCTGTTCCGTGACGATCTGGACATCCACATCTGGGGCCCGTCCACCATCACCCTGGATCTGCGCGACCACCTGAATCGCTACCTGTCGCCCCCGCTCTTCCCCGTGCGGCTGCGCGACCTGCCCTGCGACATGCACCTGCACGACGTGGTCGCCATGGGGCCCTTCCAGGTGGGCGGCTTCCAGATCTCGTCCTCCCTGGTCTGCCACCCGGGGCCCACGGTCGGCTATCGGATCGAGGGCGACGGCGCCTCGCTGGCCTACATCCCGGATCACGAGCCGGCGCTGGGGCGCAGCGTCCTTCCCGAGGACTCGAACTGGGTCTCGGGAATGGAGCTGGCGCGCGGCGTGGACCTGCTGATCCACGACGCCCAGTACACGCTCGAGGAGTACCCGAAGCACGTGGGCTGGGGACACAGCGCGCTGCCCCACGTTCTCGACTTCGCGCGTCGGGCCGGCGTGGCAGCGCTCGTGCCCTTCCACCACGATCCCAGTCACTCCGACGACTCGCTGGATGCGATCTACGCGGACCTGCGACGACGCGAGCACCTCGCCTTCGACGTGGTTCCCGCCGTCGAGGGCGACTGCTTCAAGCTGGGTCGCAGCGCCGACCGCTGAGGATCACGTCTTCCAGGGCACCGCGTTCCAGGCGAAGGCGCCCACCACGACCAGCGCTACGGCCAGTGTGAGCAGCCCGTAGTGCAGCCGCGCCAGCGGCACCTTCCCCTGGAAACCTCGGAACAGCTCCAGGGGAAGCGCCAGGGCCAGGGGCAGCGCCGCCAGCGGTAGCCAGACCGTCACCCGGAAGGCGAGCGGCAGCTCGATCATCAGATCCCAGATGTCCGGGTCGCCGGCCAGCGTGGCCACCAGCGCCAGGAAGACCAGCAGGATGGCCGAGGCCACGCTGCCCAGAACGCGGGAGCGCAGCCGGACCGGGCTGGGCTCGGCCCCGGCCAGCGCCCGCGCGACGGCCCCCAGGCCCCATCCCAGCAGCGTGCTCAGGAAGAGCAGCGCCGCGACCAGCGCGATCAGCACCTGGTTGCGAGGGCTGCGCCAGGCCGGCAGGCGGTCGAGCACCCGGCTCTCCACGAAGAGTTGGGTGACGCGTCCGTCCGCGCCGCGGGCGAACGCTGCCCGGGGCCAGCCCTGGGCGGCGACGAAGCGGTCGGGGCCCGTCTCCACCAGGCGCAACGGCTCGCCCCCCCCTCCCGCCGGTGCCAGCACCAGTGCGCCGGTCTCGTCCAACGACAGGTCCATCTCGAAGAGCAGCTCCCCCAGCTTGAGGACCGTGCTGCGCACGCGCCGGTTCGCCACGTAGCTGCCGACGTAGTCGCCGGCGCGCTCGGCGAAGTCCGGCGAGGGCAGCGGGGGCTCGGGCCTCGGACCGGGCACCAGCGTCTCCCAGAGGCCGCGGCGAAGCGCGTCGAAGAAGGCCGGGTGGAAGTCGTGGTTCGTCGATACGAACCAGCCCAGGTTTCGCTCGGGCACGATCACGGCGTGCGAGCCGAAGCCGCGCCAGCTTCCCCCGTGAGCCCGCGCGGGCAGCGGCGGTCGGTCCACCACCGAGAATCCCAGGGACCAACCCGCCAGGCCCTCCGCCATGGTCACCTGCTGTCGATGCATCTCCTCGATGCGGGCTTCCGGCAGGATGCGCGCCGTGCCGAAGCGGCCGCCGTCCAGGTGCGCCAACAGGAAGCGCGCCAGATCGGCGCCGCACGTCACCAGGTCGCCGGCCGGGAAGTCGAGCAAGCGGTCGTAGCCCAGCTCGACGTGGCGCCCCGCTCGCCACACGTAGGGCCGCGCCAGCGTCGCGGGCAGAGGAGTCGGGATTCCGAAGGAGCTGCGATGCATTCCCAAGGGCATGAGGATTTCGCGGCGCACGTACTCGGCAAAGGGAACGCCCGAGACCCGTTCCACCAGATAGCCGGCCAACGCGTAGCCGTGGTTCGAGTAGCTGATGGTCTTCCCCGGCGGCATCACCCGGGGCGGCATGTCGCGGGCCAGGTACTCTCCCAGCGGCGTGGGCGTGCGTTCCAGGGGCTCCGCCGTGCGCAGGAAGCGGTCGTCGAAGCCGCCGGTATGGGTCAGCAGGTGGCGCAGCGTGACCGGCTGATCGTAGGTCGGCTCGAGCTGGAAGCTCTCGAGATAGCCGTTCACGTCGGCATCCAGGTCCAGGCGGCCGAGCTCCACCTGCTGCATCACCGCCGTGGCGACGAAGAGCTTGGAGATCGAGGCCACTCGGAAGAGCGTCGCCTGCGGGTCGACCGGGCTGCGCGTCTCCAGGTCGGCCACGCCGTAGCCCTTGGACAGCACCACGCGGCCGTCCTCCACCACCATCAGCACGGCGCCGGGAATGTGGTGGGTCTCCATCAGGCCGGCGAAGAGGCCGTCCAGGCGCGCCTCGTCCTCAGGGCCAAGGGCCGCCGCCGTCGGAGCGGCTGCGAGCACCGCGAGCAGGACGAGGCCGATCCGGAGCACGCTTCATTCTCGCACGCTTGCGCCGGGTGGCGCTCGTCCCATAGGATCCCGCGGCTGTGGACCTGTTGCGCTGCATCTCGCCCATCGACGGAAGCCTGGTCGCCGAGCGCCCCTGCGCGAGCGCCGCAGAGGTTGCCGAAGCCCTGTCCCGCGCCGGGCGCGCGCAGACGGACTGGGCGCGGCGCCCGCTGACCGAGCGCGCCGAGCGCTGCCTGCGCATGGTCGAGGCCTTCGAGGCCCAGCGCGAGGCGATCTCCCGTGAGATCACCCTGCAGATGGGCCGGCCCCTGTGTCACAGCCCGGGCGAAGTGACCGGCTTCGCCGAGCGCGCCCGGGCCATGATCGAGCTGGCCGAGGCAGCCCTGGCGGACGTGATTCCCGAGCCGCGCCCGGGCTTCCGGCGCTTCGTGCGGCGCGAGCCCCTGGGCGTGGTGCTGACCATCGCGCCCTGGAACTACCCCTACCTCACCGCGGTCAACTCCATCGTTCCGGCGCTCATGGCCGGCAATGCGGTGCTGCTGCGCCACTCGGCGCAGACGCTGCTGTGCGGCGAGCGCATCGCGGAGGCCTTCGCCGCCGCGGAGCTTCCGGAGGGCGTCTTCCAGGTGCTGCACCTGGGCCACCAACAGACCGAGCGCCTGGTGGCCGCCGACGCCGTGGACTTCGTGGCGTTCACGGGCTCGGTGGCCGTGGGGCGCCTTGTGCAGAATGCAGCTCGGGAGCGCTTCATCGGGGTCGGCCTGGAGCTGGGCGGGAAGGATCCCGCCTACGTGCGCGCCGATGCGGACCTGACGCACGCGGCCGAGAACCTGGCCGAGGGCGCTTTCTTCAACGCCGGGCAATCCTGTTGCGGCATCGAGCGGATCTACGTCGCATCCGGTGTCTTCGCGGACTTCGTGGAACGGCTGGCCGCGGAGGCGAGCCGGCTGAGGCTGGGCAACCCCCTGGAGTCCGACACCACCCTGGGGCCGCTGGTGCGTGCGCAGGCCGCCGACTTCGTGCGCGATCAGCTATCCGAGGCCATGGCGGCGGGCGCTCGCGCCTTGCTGGACGTCGAGGGCTTCTCCGCCGACGAGCGCGGGTCCGCGTACCTGGCGCCCCAAGTGCTGGTGGACGTGGACCACGGCATGCGGGTGATGTCCGAGGAGAGCTTCGGCCCGATCGTGGGCGTGATGCCGGTGCGCGACGACGCCGAGGCCATCTCACGGATGAACGACAGCGCCTACGGGCTCACCGCATGCGTGTGGACCCGCGACGAGGAGGCCGCCCTGCGCATCGGCGCCGAGGTGCAGACCGGCACCTTCTTCATGAACCGCTGCGACTACCTGGACCCCTACCTGGCCTGGACCGGAGTCAAGGACTCGGGGCGCGGCTGCACGCTCTCGCGGCTGGGCTACGAGTCACTCACGCGGCCCAAATCCTTTCACCTGCGCCTGTCCGAACGCTAGCCCCCGAGCAGCTCGCGGCGGAAGGCGGCGTCGTGCTCGTCGGGCGTGGCGCGGGTGACGCGACGGAAGGAGCGCGCCACGTCACCGGTGCGCACGATCTCGCGGCACACACGGCGCAGCTCGCGCTCGCCCTTGCGGCGGGCCACGTGGTCCACCAGCCCCCGGCTGTACAGGTAGGCCAGCCCGGCCTCATGCGGACCCATGCGCACGAAGCTGGACGCCGACAGCGCCTGGAGCGGCGGGATGCTGCCGGCCGAGGCCGCCCGCGCCAGGGTGCCCCACTCGCCAGGACCCAAACGCGACTGCCCGCTGGCGCGGGCTTCGAACCACTCGGCCAGGCCTTCGTTCAGCCACGCCGGTACCCGCAGCGACGGCGCCACCGCATCGAAGGCCGCGTGCACCAGCTCGTGGAGCAGCGTGCGCTGCAGCGCAGCCGTCACGGCCACGTCTCCGCGCACGCGGATGATGCCCTGGTAGAAGCCGGCGGCCGGGAAGCGGAAGAGCCCAGCGAAGCTGGCGTCGAAGATTCCGGGGTCGTAGACGACGACCGAGAGGCGCTGCTGGGGACGCAGCCCCAGCCACTGGTCCAGGCCGTCGAAGCCCTGCTCCAGGACGGCCAGTACTTGGCGCTCGAAGCGAACCGAGCCGTGCACACCGCCGCTGCGGTCGATGTCCACGTCCTGCAAGAGCTCGAAATGGCTTGAAGTACGGCGCTCGAACACCCCGTCCGCGCCGCGATTCCGGGCACCAGCCGACGGGCCAACCAG
>JAFDET010000400.1 GCA_019310195.1 Deltaproteobacteria bacterium | reverse complement strand
CGATGCTCGCCGACCAGGGCGGCGATGCGATCCACCACCTCGCTCCACTGTTCCAACGACGCCACGGCTTCGAGCTCGCTGTCCGGCACCTCCAGGGCCAGATCCAGCGTGCGCCGGTGTCCCAGGTCGACGATCGAGCAGCCCTCGGCGTAGTGCGGGCCCGTCAGCAGACGCGCGACCGTATCGATGGGCTTCTGCGTGGCGGAGAGTCCCACGCGCGCCGGCGGCGCTTTGCACAGGGCATCGAGCCGCTCCAGGCTGAGCGCCAGGTGAGCGCCGCGCTTGCTGCCCGCGACGGCGTGCACCTCGTCCACGATCACCGTGCGCACGCCGCGCAGCAGCTCGCGCGAGCGCTCGGCCGTGATCAGCAGGTAGAGCGACTCCGGCGTCGTGACCAGGATGTGGGGCGGGCGCTTGAGCATGCGCGCCCGGGCGGACGCCGGCGTGTCGCCGGTGCGAAGCTCCGCGCGGATGGCGGCCTGTGCGAGCCCCTCACGGGCCGCCTCCGCCTGGATCTCCGCCAGAGGCATCTCCAGGTTCTCGCGGATGTCCGCCGCCAGGGCCTTGAGGGGGGAGACATAGAGCACGTCCACCCCGTCCCGGAGCTGCCCGGCCAGCGCGTCCCGCAGCAGTCGGTCGATGCAGACCAGGAAGGCGGCCAGGGTCTTGCCCGAGCCCGTCGGCGCTGCAATCAGCGTGTGACGGCCGGCCGCGATCTCGGGCCAGCCCGCTTCCTGGGGCTCGGTCGGGCCCAGCGGGAAGCGCCGCTCGAACCAGCGGCGTGTGGCGGGGTGGAGGGGGAACATCCTCGATCGGCGACTGTAGCAGGCCGACGCCCCAGGCCCGAAAGGCGAGATAGGCGATAGGCTATCGGCCGCATGCGCATCGCCTCGCTCCTTCCCAGCGCCACCGAGATCGTCTGCGCCCTGGGCTTCCGAGACGCCCTGGTCGGCCGCTCCCACGAGTGCGACTACCCGCTCGGCGTGGAGACGCTGCCCTCGTGCGCGGCGGCGAGGATCGACGCCTCGGCCGCGAGCCGTGAGATCGACGACCAGGTCCGCAGCCGCGTGCGCGACGCACTCTCGATCTACGACGTGAACACCGAGCAGCTCCGCATGCTTCGCCCCGACCTGATCGTGACCCAGGACCAGTGCGAGGTGTGCGCGGTCAGCCTGGGCGACGTGGAACAGGCCCTGGCCGGGTGGACCGGCGTTGCGCCGCGCGTCGTTTCGCTCTCACCGTGCACGCTCGCCGACGTGTGGAGCGATCTGGGCCGGGTGGGCGACGCGCTGGGCGCGCAGGAACGGGCCCGCGCGTTGTGCGAGAGCCTGACCGAGCGGGTGACCGAGATCGGCGAGCGGGCCGGGGGCCGGGCGACCCGGCCCCGGGTCGCGGGCATCGAGTGGATCGAGCCGCTGATGGGTGCCGGCAACTGGGTGCCCGAGCTGGTGGCGCTGGCCGGCGGCGAGAGCCTGCTGGGCAAGCCCGGCGAGCACTCTCCGTGGATCCGCTTCGACGCGCTGGCCGCCGCGGACCCGGACGTGATCGCGGTGCTGCCTTGCGGCTTCGACTTGGCGCGCACGCGGGCCGAGCTGGGGCCCCTGCTGGAGCAGCCCGGCTGGGGCGAGCTGCGGGCCGTGCGCGAGGAGCGCGTCTTCCTGCTCGAGGGCAACCAGTACTTCAACCGGCCGGGCCCGCGTCTGGTGGAGTCGCTGGAGATCCTCGCCGAGATCCTGCACCCCGCAGCTTTCGACTTCGGGCACCAGGGCACGGGCTGGGAGCGCCTCTGAGGGTCCTGGTCATCGCCAACCCCATCTCCGGCGGGGGCCGGGGCCACGACGGCGGCCGCGAGCTGGCCCGGCTGCTCGAGATGGCGGGCTGTCGAATCGAGCTCTTCGAAACCGACGGGCCCGACGCCGTGCAACGCCGCCTGGGCGGCGCCGACACCCGCCTCGATGAGCTGGACTGCATCGTCGCCGTCGGCGGCGACGGCACCCTGAACGACATCCTCAACGCGCTGCCGGACCCGGGGCGCGTTCCCATCGCACAGCTGGGCATGGGCACGGCCAACTGCCTGGCCCGGGAGCTGGGGATCCCCCGCCACCCGGCCGGCGTGGCCAAGCTGGTGATGGGCGGCGCGCTACGGCGCATCGACCTGGCCACGGCCAACGGCCGCCGCTTCTTCGGCAACGCCAGCTGCGGCTTCGACGCGCG
>JAFDET010000162.1 GCA_019310195.1 Deltaproteobacteria bacterium | reverse complement strand
CATCGACCTGTCGCGTTGGGGGGAAGGGCTGCTCTCCATGGGTGTGGGCACCACCATCGTGCCCGTGCTGCGTCCGTACGACCTGGTGGTGCCGACGGTCGTGGCGGCCTTGACGGCGCTGCTCTCCGGACTCTGGCCCGCCGTGCGCGCGACCCGCGCGCGGCCGGCCGAGGCCCTGCGGCACGTATAGGAACGAGGAGATTCGGAATGGCGATTCTCGAAGCCCGCGGGATCCACAAGACCTACGAGAGTCGGGGTGTGGAGACGCCGGCCCTGCGCGGCATTGACCTGGCGCTGGACGAGGGCGAGTTCACCGTGCTGCACGGTCCCAGCGGCTGTGGCAAGACCACGCTGCTGAACCTGCTGGCACCGTGCTGCACGGTCCCAGCGGCTGTGGCAAGACCACGCTGCTGAACCTGCTGGGTGCGCTGGATACGCCCAGCCGCGGCACGGTGATCCTGGATGGCGAGGATCTCTCGGGCCTCTCGTCGAAAGCCATTGCGGCGCTGCGCCTGCACAAGCTGGGCTTCGTCTTCCAGGCCTACAACCTGATCCCGGTGCTGACGGCTCGCGAGAACGTGGAGTTCGTGATGGAGCTCCAGGGCGTTCCGCCCGGCCAGCGCAAGGATCGTTCGGAGCGGATCCTGGGAGAGGTGGGTCTGTCGGACCTGGCGGACAAGCGACCCATGGAGATGAGCGGCGGCCAGCAGCAGCGGGTGGCGGTGGCTCGCGCCATCGTCGGCGAGCCTGATGGAGCACCTGAACCGCGAGCACGGCGTGACCTTCCTCTTCTCCACCCACGACATGCTCGTGATCGGCAAGGCGCGGCGCCGCGTGCACCTGCGGGACGGCCAGGTGGTGGACGACGAGCGGCTGGCGTGATCCGCGCGGCGTGCGCGCTGCTGGCCGCACTGCTGCTGGCTTCGCCGGCTCCGGCGCGCGAGCTCTGGTCGTCGGGCGAGTGGACGCTGGAGCTCTCGGGCTCGGTCAAGGAGATTGCGCGCGCCACCCGCGGGACCGACGCCGCCCGCTTCGCGGAGGCGGCCGCGCGGGACCCGCGCTGCGCCGTGTCGCTCACCTTCGCCGACTGCTCGGCGTTCGCGGGCGTGGGGGACAAGTCCATCTGGCAGAGTCTGACCCGGGCGCGGGTGCGCCTGGACCTGCGCAAGGGCAAGCCGTTCGGGGCCGTTCTGGTCTACGACAACGAGCTTCTCTTCGGCACTCTGGACACGCTGGGCGCCGAGCTGGGCGAGTCCTTTCGGACCGATTCCCTGGCCGATCTGGAGTGGGACGTGCGCGTCCTCGGCATGCCCACCGACCATCGCCGCTGGCGGATGCGGCTCTACCGCGCCTATCTGGAGGGCGAGGTCGGCAAGCTCGAGGGCCGCGTGGGGCGACAGCGGGTCGCCTGGGGCGTGGGGCGGCTCTGGAGCCCGTCGGACCGCTTCAACTTCATCCCGCCCCTGGCCATCGAGCAGGACCAGAACCTGGGCGTGGACGCGGTGGACCTGCGCTGGAACTTCGACGGCTTTACCTTTCTGGAGGCCGTCTACCAGGCCGCCGACGAGCGCGACGACGACAACTTCGGCCTGCGCTTCCAGGGGAGCGTCGGCGAGCTGGACTACACGGTGCTGGCGGGGCGCTGGACCGAGGCCTGGGCGGCGGGTGTGAACCTGGCGGGCAATCTGGGCGACGCGGCCTTCCGCATGGAGGCCATCTACACGGACCCGACCCGTGACGTGTGGCCCGTGGGCACCCTGCGTCCCCGGGAGCTGGACCCCTTCTGGCAGCTGCTGCTCTCGGTGGACAACAACTTCCCCATCGGACGCGGGCTCTACGTATTGCTGGAGCATCTCTACAACGGCAACGCCCTGGGCTTCGGCGGCGGCGAAGCGGGCACCCTGCTGCCGTTCTTCGAGGCCCGCGGCCTCGCGGTGCAGCCGGCGTCGGCGGGGGTCTTCGGCGGCAGCCTGGTGGTGACCGGCGCAAGCCACCAGACGGGCCTGCAGCTCGGCTACGACCTCACATCGATCCTGCGCGTGGACCTGCTGGCGCTCTACGACTGGAACGGAAGCAGCGCCGTGATCGCGCCCATCCTCACCTATTCACCGTTGGGCTCCGTCGAGCTGACCCTCGGCGCACAGTTCTTCGCCGGCCCCCGTCTCTCCCAGTACGGGCCCCAGGACCACCAGGTATACTTGATGGCCGAGTGGTTCTTCTGACCGGTGCTACGCTGGCGGGCATGGAGCGCGCCCTCGACGTCGGCACATCCTTTCTCTCCACCCTGTTGCGTCTGCCTTCCGGGTTGAAGGTGGGCGCCTTGGGGCGTCGGCCCGAGCAGCCGCTCCATCTCTACGAGTTCGAGGGCTGTCCCTTCTGCCGCAAGGCGCGCGAGGCGCTCACCCAGCTGGACCTGGAGGCGATGATCTACCCGTGCCCCAAGGGCGGCTCCCGCTACCGCGACGCCGTGAAGAGTCGCGGCGGAAAGCTCCAGTTCCCCTACCTGGTGGATCCCAACACGGGCAAGGAGATGTACGAGTCGGACGCGATCGTCCGCTACCTGTACGAGACCTATGGCGACGGGCGCGTTCCCGTGTCGCTCTCGTTGGGGACGCTCACCACCTTGACGGCCGCGCTGGCCGGCGTGCCCCGGGGCCGAAGCGGCGTGTTCTGCCGCGAGTCGAAGCCGCCCGAGACGCCCCTGGAGCTCTGGAGCTTCGAGAGCTCGCCGTACTGCCGGATCGCGCGCGAGAAGCTCTGCGAGCTGGAGATCCCCTATCGGCTCCACAACGTCGCCAAGGGCAGCCCGCGCCGCGACGCGTTCGTGACGCGGTCGGGCAAGATGCAGGTCCCCTACCTGGCCGACCCGAACACCGGCGTCGAGATGTTCGAGTCCGGCGATATCGCCGTCTACCTGGACGAGACCTACGGGGCGTGACCGCTAGGCCAGGCGATCCAGCAGCAGGGTGCCCAGGCCCAGGAAGCAGAACAGGCCGAAGGCGTCGGTGGCGGTCACGACGATGGCGCCCGAGCCCAGCGCCGGATCCTGACGCAGCGCCTTGAGCAGCACCGGCACCGCGGCGCCCAGCAGGCCCGCCATCGTCAGCGTGACGACCATGGCGGCGCAGAGCACGGCGCCCAGCCACGGGTTCCCCTGCCACAGCCAGGCGATGGTCCCGGCGGCGATGCCCGCGCACAGGCCCATGGCCAGGCCGACCATGAGCTCCTTGCCCACCGCGCGCAGGCCGCTGGAGAACTCGATCTCGCCCAGTGCCATGGCGCGGGTCACGACCGTCAGCGACTGCACGCCGCCGTTGCCGCCCATGCCGTTGATCACGGGCATGAAGACGGCCAGGGTGACGATCTGGTCCAGGGTCTGCTCGAACAGGCCCACCACCCACGCGGAGATGAAGACGGCGCCCAGGTTCAGGAACTGCCAGGGCAGGCGCTTGCGCACCGACGTGGAGGCGGGCGTGAAGACGCGGTCTGCGTCGTTGAGGCCCGCCAGGTTGTACATGTCCTCGGTGGCTTCTTCCGTGATGACCTCGATCACGTCGTCGACGGTGATCACGCCGAGCAGCCTGCGCTCGTCGTCGGTCACGGGGATGGCCAGCAGGTTGTAGCGGGCGACGAGGTGGGCGACCTCTTCCTGGTCGGCCTGCACCGTCGTCGAGACCGGCTCGCGGATCATGATCTCACCGCAGGGTCGGTCGGGGCGCGCCGCCACCAGCCTGCGGATCGGCACCAGGCCCTCGAGGCAGCCGTCCGTGTCCACCACGTACACGTAGAGGATCGCGTCGGTGTCCTCGCCGAAGGCGCGGATCTGCTCGATGGCGTCCTGGGCGGTCATCTTCTCGTCGACCGCCAGGTAGCTGGTGGTCATTACCCGGCCGGCGGATCCCTCGGGGTAGAGCGCGTGCTTGCGCAGCTCTTCGCGCTTGTGGGCGGGCAGCAGCGTGAGGACGCGGTCGTGGCGCTGCTCGTCGAGCCGCTCCGCCAGCTCCAGCATGTCGTCGATCTGGAGTCGGCCGAAGACCGCCGCCAGGCGCTCGTCGGAGAGGGACTCGAAGACCTGGGGCAGCAGCTCCGGAGGAAGCTCGCGCAGGGTGTTGGCGGCGCGGTGCTGGCCGAAGAGCAGATCGACGACCTGTCGGATCTCCTGGGGCGAGAGGTCGGCGAAGAGCGGCCCCAGGTCGGCCGGGTGCACGCGGGAAAGCAGCCGCTCGGCGCGGCTCGTGACGCCGCCGGCCAGAAGCCGGCGCAGAATCCGGGTGGTGACCTCGGTGGGTGCCATGCCGGAAGCCCCGCTTTGCCGCCGGGGCTCCGGTGAGGAGCCTAGGCGGTGGGAAGGTCCCTAGGTTGCGGCTCGGGCCGCGGATCGCTCTCGATGGTTTCCGTGCTCATCTCGTGCCGGGGGATACCTAACAGAGTTTCGACGAAACCTCTACCCCGGTCGACTGCGCGTGAAACGCAGCAGCGGGGGTTGGTAGAATGGACGGATGAGCGCCTCTCACCTGGTCGTCGTGCCCCATACCCACTGGGATCGCGAGTGGTATCGCACCCACGAAGAGTTCCGCTATCGGCTGGTCCAGCTGGTGGACCGGCTGCTGGACATCCTCGAAGGAGACCCGGCCTACCGCCACTTCACCCTCGACGGGCAGACCATCGTGGTGGACGACTACCTGGAAGTCCGCCCCCAGGCGCGTGAGCGCCTGGAGAAGCTGGTGCGGGACGGACGCCTGCTGGTCGGGCCCTGGTACGTGCTGCCGGACGAGTGGCTGGTATCCGGCGAAGCGCTGGTTCGCAACCTGCGTCTGGGGCTGCGCACGGCGCAAGCGCGCGGCGGAGCCATGCGGCTGGGCTACGTGCCGGACCAGTTCGGACACGTGGGCCAGCTTCCGCAGATCTTCGCGGGCTTCGGCTTCGATGCCGCCGTGCTCTGGCGGGGCGTGGGACCCGGCGTGGAGCGAACGCCCTTCGTCTGGGAGGCGCCCGACGGAACCCGGCTGCTCACCGTCTACCTGCCCAACGGCTACGGCAACGCGGCCCAGCTTCCCGCGGATCCGGATGCTCTGGCCCAACGGCTGCGCATCGCCATGGCCGGGCTGCGCCCCTTTGCCTGCACGCCCACGCTGCTGCTGATGAACGGCTCGGATCATCTCACGCCCCAGCCGGGACTGCCTGCGGCGCTGGAGGCGGCGGCGGCCCAGCTCGACGGCATCCGCGTCGAAATCGGGACGCTGCCCGGGTTCGTCGAACGCGTGCGCGGGGAGGCGCCGGCCGATCTGGACGTGCACTGCGGTGAGCTTCGCTCCGGCCAGCGCTCGCCGTTGCTGCCCGGGTGTGCGTCCGCGCGGTCGCCCCAGAAGCGGGCCGACGCGCGCAACGACACCCTGCTTACCGCGGTGCTGGAGCCGCTGGCCGCCTGGCTGGGCGTCTTGGGCGGCGAGCCGGACACCGACGTGTTGGACCTGGCCTGGCGCGTCGCGCTGCAGAATCACCCCCACGACTCGATCTGCGGCTGCTCGATCGACGAGGTCCACGACCAGATGGACACGCGCTTCCGCCGCGTGCACGAGATCGCCACCACGCACCTGGCCCGCGTGGCCGGCGAGCTGGTTGCGCAGGTTGCGGTGCCCCGGGGCGGGTTCGGGCGCGGCGCGGGGGAGAGCCTGGTGGTCTGGAATCCCGGCCCCGAGGGCCCCGCGGTGGTGGACTCGACGCTGGAGCTGGACGTTCGGGTTCGCAACGGCGCAGTCGGGCCCTTCCACCTGCGCGACGCCTCCGGGAGGCGCCTGGCGGTGGTGGCGGAGCTGGTGGAGCCCGAGCGCGAGCACTTCCGCATCACCCTGCCCAAGGGCGCCGCGCATCTGGTGCTGGACTCGTTCGGCGAGACCTTCGCCGGCAGTCCGGTGCGCGACACCCGCTTCGAGGTGCAGAACGAGACCCTGGCCCTGCAGGTGCGCATCTCCGCGCTGCACACGGGCTACGACGTGAGGGCCGCCCGCCGGCGCATCGACGAGGCCCTGGCCCGCGACGAGGTGAAGCACTTCGACCTGTGGGTGATGCAGTCGCCGCGCATCCGGCTGCGCTTCGCCGACGAGCTTCCGGGCCTCGGCCTGCGCGTCTACCGGGTGGCCCGCGGGCGGGCGCGGCCGCGGGCCGAGGCGCGCGTGCAGTGCGGGCGCGACGCCGGGGGAGGGGCCTTCGCGGAGAGCCCCGAGTGGCGCGTGGAGGCCGACGTGGACGGCCGCGTTCGGCTGACGCGCCGCGCAGACGGGCTGGCCATCGACGATGCGGTCCGGATCGTGTCCGAGGGCGACCGGGGCGACGAGTACAATTTCGATCCGGTTCCCCACGACGTACCGGTCGAGCGGCCCGAGAGCGTGCGCGTGCGGCCGTTCAGCAGCGGGGAGGCCGAGGCCGGGGTGGAGATCGAGGCCCGCTACCGCGTGCCGGAGGGGCTGACCCACGATCGTTTCGCGCGTGCGCAACGGCAGGTGGCGCTTCCGGTGCGGCTGCGGCTGCGGCTGCGCGAGGGGTCGGACCGCATCGATCTCGACCTCGACTGCGACAATCGTGCGCGGGACCACCGGCTTCGCGTGCTGCTGCGGGCTCCGTTCCGGGCCCGCCGCTTCCAGGTGGAGTCGGCCTTCGAGGTCGCCCGGCGGCCCATCGCCCCCGCGTCGCCCGATTCCGACGGTCCGCAGGCAGCGGAGCAGCCGATCGGCGCCTGTCCCCAGCGCCGCTTCGCGGCCATCGACGATGGGCGTCTGGCCCTCACCGTGGCCAACCGCGGCGCCGCCGAGGCCGAGGCGGTGCCGGAGGCCGACGGCAGCACCAGCCTGGCCGTGAGCGTGCTGCGCGCGGTGGGCTGGCTGTCCCGGGACGACCTGGTGCAGCGGCCCGGGCACGCCGGCCCCGGGATCGAGACCCCCGGCGCCCAGGTGCCGGGTCCCCATCGGCTCGAGCTGTCGCTGCGGCTGCATCCGGCCGACGAAGCCCTGCAGGTCGTGCGCGCCCACGACTTCGCGCGACCGCCCCAGGCCTTCCCCGGCGGTGGCTCTTCGAGTGCGCCCCTGGCCGACGGCAGCCGGCTCCTGGAGGTGGAGCCCGCCGATACGGTTCTGGTGTCGGCCGTGGAGCCGCGCGCCGAGGGGGGCTCCCTGGTGCGCCTCTGGAACCGCTCGGGCGAGCCCGTGGAGGCGCGACTGGCCTGGACCGCCAGTCCGGCCGAGTTGCTGGCGGTGGACCTGGCGGACCGCCCGGATCCGGACACGCGGCTCGAGCCCGACGGGCCCGGTGCGGTGCGCGTCGCGCTTCCGCCCCACGGCATCCTGGCGTTGCGAGCCAGTCCGGGGCCCTTCACGGAGCCGCAGCCGGGCCCCTGAAGTCCCCGGAACCAGGACGAAAAACCCGCTCAAGTCGCCTCCCTTCCCGCCGATGCAGTCCGGCAGGGGGGAACTGATGAGCCGTACGCGTCTTGTGGGGGTCTCGATTGCAGACCTGCAGATTGCCATCGAAGCACCGCCGGGCCTGCCCTGGCGTCTGGCCGGGGAGCCGCTGGCCGCCTTCGCCGCGCCGGTCGAGCAGCCGGACCTCCACCTGGGCGTCCGGGTGGGGCGAGTCGATCGGGGCCAGCGTCCGCTCCTGGCCCAGGGCCTGGGGCGCGATCGTCTGGAGGTCCGGCCCCTGGGCCGAGGCTGGCAGGTCCTGCAGCGTCGCCGTGGACGCGTGGAGCGCGAGGCTCGCCTCGATGCCGACCTGAGCGAGGGTGTCGTGATCGTCGACGCCGACGCTCCCGCAGCGCGCCGTTGCGGTTATCCCCTCGCTGGCGCCCTGGACCGCTGGCTCGTGCGCCATCGCCTGGCCCGCTCCGGCGGACTGCTGATTCCGGCATGCGCTGCCGTGCGCGAGGGGCGCGCAACGCTCTTCGCGGGTCCGCCGGGGGCCGGCAAGACCGGCGTCGCTCGGGCGCTGGCGGAGCAGCCGGGTGTGCACGTTCTTGCCCATCACGAGGTGGCCCTGCGCGCCGAGGGCACCGGCTTCCGGGTGCACGCCACGCCCTGGTCCGAGCCGGCG
>JAFDET010000161.1 GCA_019310195.1 Deltaproteobacteria bacterium | reverse complement strand
GAATCGCAATCCTCTCACGTGGCCCGCGTCTCTACAGCACACGACGGCTGAAGGAAGCCTGCGAGACGCGTGGTCACGAGGCCAAGGTCCTCAACCCGCTGGCTTTCGCGATCGACACGGAGCCGGGGTGGCCGGACCTCTACTACAAGGACAAGCCGCTCACGGGGTACGACGCGGTGATCCCGCGGATCGGGGCGTCCATTACGATGTTCGGAACCGCGGTGATGCGGCAGTTCGAGCAGATGGGCGTCTTCTGCGTGAACACCTCCCAGGCCATCAGCGTCTCGCGCGACAAGCTGCGCTCGATCCAGATCCTGAGCCGCCACAAGATCGGCATTCCCCACACCGCGTTCGTGCACGATCTGGACCGCATCGTGCCCGCCATCGAGCGGATGGGCGGGCCTCCGGTGGTCATCAAGCTCCTCGAGGGGACCCAGGGTGTCGGCGTCATCCTCGCCGACACTACCAGCATCGCCAAGTCGATCATCGAGGTGCTCCAGGCCGCCGCCAACCAGAACGTTCTGCTCCAGGCCTTCGTCAAGGAGAGCCGGGGCCGCGACATCCGGGCCCTGGTGGTGGGCAACCGGGTGGTGGCCGCCATGCGGCGAGTTGCCCAGGGCGACGAGTTCCGCAGCAACGTGCATCGCGGGGGCCGGGTCGAGGCCGTGGAGCTGGACGCGGAGTACGAGCGCACGGCCTTGCACGCGGCACAGATCCTGGGCCTGCGCGTCGCGGGTGTGGACATGCTCGAGGCCGCCGCTGGCCCCATGGTGATGGAGGTCAACTCGTCGCCGGGACTCGAGGGCATCGAGGCGGCGACCGACGTAGACGTGGCCGCCTGCATCGTCCAGCACATCGAGGACGAGGTGCTCTTCCCCGAGATCGACATCCGCCAGCGCCTGACGCTGCAGAGCGGCTATGGCGTCATGGAGGTGCCGGTGGACGAGAGCTCGAGCCTGGCGGGCAAGACGCTCCGGGATAGCGGGCTTCGCGATCGGGACGTCATCGTGCTCACGATCCACCGGGGCAGCGTGAGCATCCCGAATCCCAAGGGAAGCCGGGAGGTTCTGGCGGGCGACACCCTCTTGTGCTTCGGCAAGACCCTCACCCTGAAGAGCCTGGTCCCGGCCGAGCCCCGCCGCCGGCGCCGTCCCGAGCGCGCGACGGCCGCTGCGCCCACGGCTCTGGCCGGCGACGAGCCGGCGCCCCAGGAGACGCCCAAGCCATCGCATGGCGGATGATCTCGTCGTCGCAGGCACCTGCGTCGCGCCCGGGACACGGGCTTCGCTCCAGATTCCCGTTGCCCGCCGCTATACGGCCAACGAGGTCTTCCTGCCGGCCCACGTCATCAACGGCAAGCGACCCGGGCCGAGGCTCTTCGTCTCGGGTGCCGTCCACGGCGACGAGATCAACGGCACCGAGATCATCCGCCGGCTCCTGAAGCTGCCCGCGTTGGAGAACCTGAGTGGCGCGCTGATCGCGATTCCCATCGTGAACGTCTACGGATTCGCGGCGCAGAAGCGCTACCTGCCGGATCGTCGCGATCTCAACCGATCCTTCCCGGGGTCGTCGTCCGGATCGTTGGCGGCGCGCCTGGCCCACATCTTCATGGCCGAGGTCGTGGCCAAGTCGACCCACGGGATCGACCTTCACACGGGTGCGCTTCACCGGAGCAATCTGCCCCAGATCCGTGCGTGTCTCGACGATCCCGAGACGTTGCGGCTGGCGCGCGCGTTCGGTGCGCCGGTCATCATGGACTCAGCGCTCCGCGACGGGTCGTTGCGCGAGGCGGTTCGGAGCCGGAGCCTTCCCGTGCTGGTCTACGAGGCCGGTGAGGCGTTGCGCTTCGACGAGGTCTCGATCCGCGCCGGCGTACAAGGTGTGCTCTCGGTGATGCGTGCACTCGAGATGCTGCCGGCGGCCGAGCCGTCGGAACGGGTGATGGAGCCGTTCGTCGCGCGCGGTAGCGCCTGGGTGCGCGCACCTTCGAGCGGGATCCTCAGCACCCGGGTTCGTCTTGGGGCCAAGGTGGAAGCGGGCGAGATCCTCGGCGAAATCTCGGACCCGTTGGGCGACGCCGCCGTGAATGTATGCTCGCCAGAGACCGGCGTCGTGATCGGCCGAATCAACCTGCCCCTGGTCAACGAGGGGGATGCGCTCTTCCACGTGGCGATCTTCAAGCGAGTGGAAGGGGTCGTCGCGCAAGTGGAGGCCCTGCACGCCGACCTGGTGGACTTCCCGGATCCGGACTTCGGCTGAGCTAGGAACGTTTCCTGGATGGCGCTTTCGCTCGCGGCGGTCGCTCGCGGGTCAGGAGCCAGCGATGGGCGACGTCGACCAGGAACGGACCGGACAGGGCCGTTCGTCCCAGCAGCATCCGATGGATCATCTTCCTTCGGTCGACCAGGCTCAGCTCGATCTCCCGCACCACGGGTCCGATCGAGACCGGCACCGTCACGAAGACCCGGTTGGAGTACTCGCCGTTGCTGGATCGGACGCGACCGCGCCGGCTGATCCGCGTTCGTACGTGAACGCGTCGGTCCCTCTTTCGCCGATGCAGGATGACGTCGAACTCCACCCGGTCTCGCGGCAGCTCCTGCAGGTTCTCCACGTGAAGTGCGCTGGAGCGGGCTCCGGTGTCGACCTTCGCGCGCAGCCGCTCGATGCCCCATGCGGGGATGTCCACGTACTCGTTCCAGCCGATGACGAGCGGGGCTTGTTTCGGCGCGCGGGGCGGCATCGCCGATAGGGTGCCCGGCTGCCCGGATGTTCACAAGGACGTTCGCCGGCGCGGGCCGGGCCGGGTGAGTTGATGGATTCGGTTGTATGATGGTGGCCAGGAGGCGGTCATGGATCTGCAGTTCACCCCCGAGCAAGAGGCCTTCCGCGCGGAGATCCGCGCCTGGCTGGCCGAGAACCTGGAGCGCACCTGGACCGAGGAGACGCGCGACGCCGCCCACGATGCGGACTCGCTGGTTGAGCTGCGGCGCGCCTGGCAGCGCAAGCTTCACGAGGCCGGCTACATCGGCATGGGCTGGCCGGAGGAGTGGGGAGGCCGGGGCGCCGGCGAGGTGGAGCAGGCCATCCTCGAGGCCGAGCTCTACGCCCACGACGCGCCGCTGATCCCCAACTTCCTGGGCATCTCGCTCCTGGGTCCGGCCCTGATCCACCACGGCACCGAGGAGCAGCGCCGTCGCTTCATCCCCAAGATGCTCTCCTGCGACGAGATCTGGTGCCAGGGTTTCAGCGAGCCCGGCTCGGGCTCCGACCTGGCATCGCTGCGCATGCGCGCCGAGCGAGACGGCGACGACTGGCGCATCTACGGTCAAAAAGTCTGGACCACCTTCGGGCCCTGGGCCGACTGGATCTTCGTCCTGGCGCGCACCGATCCCGACGATCGCTACGGCGGAATCAGCTTCTTCCTGGTGCCCCTCGACCAGCCGGGTGTGGAGATGCGGCCGCTCAAGCAGATCACCGGCGAGTCCGAGTTCGGCGAGGTGTTCCTCGACGGCGCCGTGGCCAAGAGCGAGCACCTGGTCGGCGCGTTGGGCGAAGGCTGGAAGATCGCCATGACCGTGCTGGGCTACGAGCGCGGCGCCGCGGCCCTGCGCTACCCGGCCGAGTTCGGGCGCCAGATCGAGTGCCTGACGAGCGTCGTGGCCGAGCGCGGCGGACTCGATAGCGACGACGTGCGCGAGAAGCTGGGACGCCTGGTGGTGGAGAACGAGGTCATGCAGGCCAACGGACTGCGCACCCTGGCCAACCTGGAGGCGGGCCTGCCGCCCGGCCCGGAGTCGTCCATCGAGAAGATCTTCTGGTCCGAGTTCCACCAGCGCCTCACCGACGTGGCGCTGGACCTGCTGGGGCCGCAGGGCCAGCTGGCGACGGGCGCGCCGCAAGCGCTGGCCGGGGTGGACTGGGCGTACCAGTACCTCTGGTCGCGGGCCGGAACCATCTACTCGGGCACCTCGGAGATCCAGCGCAACATCATCGCGAAGCGCGCCCTGCGCATGCCCACGAGCTAGGGAGAGGCCCATGCGATTCGAACTCGACGAAGACCGCGCCCTGCTCAAGACCTCCACCCGGGAGCTTCTGGAGAAGGAGGCCGCCCTGGCGGACACCCGCGCGATCATGGAGGAGACGCCCGAGGGCTACTCGAAGGCGCTCTACGCCCAGCTCGGCGAGCTGGGCTATCCGGCGCTGCTGCTGCCCGAGGATCAGGGCGGCATGGGTGCGGTGGCCTTCGCCGCCGTGCTCGAGGAGATGGGCCGCGTGGCCTTGCCCGGCCCGTTCCTGGACCTGGCGGTGGCGGCGCGGGTGCTGGCCGGCTGCGACGGATCCGAAGCCGAGGCCTGGCGGCAGCGCGCGGCGGCGGGCGAGGCGCTGGTGGTGCTGGCGCGCAACGAGGATCCGGGCTGCGCCGATCCCGGCGAGCCCGCGACGCGTTGCAGCGACGGCCGCGTGAGCGGGAGCAAGACCTTCGTGCCCTTCGGCGCCCACGCCGACGCGCTGCTGGTGGAGACCTGCGACGGGCTGGCTCTGGTCGAGCGCCCGGGCGCCGGCTGGAGCGCTGCGCCCCTGGAGACCCTGGACCACGCCCAGCGCTTCGCGGAGATCGAGCTGGACGGCCCCGGCGTGCTGGTGGCGGACCCGGCGCGGGCCGCGGAGCTGCTGGCCGAAGCCGGCCGCCTGGCTGCGCTGGGCGCGTCGGCGCTGCTGCTGGGCCTGATGGAGCGCGCCCAGGAGATGACCCTCGCCTACACGACGGAGCGTCAAGCCTTCGGCGTGCCGATCGGGTCCTTCCAGACGCTTCAGCACCGCTGCGCGGACATGATGCTGCAGACCGAGAGCACCCGTTCCGCGGTGTACCGCGCCGCCTGGGCGGAGGAGTGTCGCCCGGAGGAGGCGGCCTACCTGGTGGCGGTGGCCAAGGCCTGGGCCGGGCCGGCGGGCCGCTTCGTGTGCGGTCAGGCCATCCAGCTCTTCGGCGGCGTCGGCTTCACCTGGGAGTACGACCCGCACATCTACCTGAAGCGGGTAAAGACCCTCGAGCAGTTCCACGGCTCCACCCGCACCCAGACCCACGCCGCCCTCTCCCTCTCGATCAAGCAAGGGGACTAAGAAAGGGGAGGAAACTAAAGGGACAGTCCCGTTAGTTTCCGAAGACCGTCCCCTTGCTTAGGCTCGAAGGCGACGGAAACTAACGGGACTGTCCCTTTAGTTTCCGAGCTTCAGGAGCTGGACTTTCTCCAGGGTGGCGATGCCGTCGCCGAACGCTTCTTCCACGTGCGGCAGGAAGGCGGCGATCTTCTCCACGTCGTCCACGATCTCGATCACCACCGGCAGGTCGCTGGAGAGGCGTAGAATCGACGCCTTGTGCAGCGTGCTGTTGGCCCCGTAGCCCTCCAGGCCGCGCAGCACGGTGGCGCCGGCCAGGCCCTCCTCGCGTGCCTTGCGCACGATCCACTCGTACACGGGAAGATGCTCGTGGCGATCGCTCTCTCCCACGAAGATGCGCAGAAGCTGTCCTTCGCGAGTCTGCATGGCGTCTCCTCTGCGCGCTCTAGCGCGTGCTCCCGATGCCGTACCCAAGCCAGACGGCGGCCAGTCCGAGGCCCACGCTGAGCAGCACGTTGGCCGCCGCCGGCAGCGCGGCGCCGCTGCGGAGCAGGCCGAGGGTTTCGTAGCCGAAGGTGGAGAAGGTGGTGAATCCGCCCAGCACCCCGACCAGGATCAGCAGTCGCGCCTCGGGCCCCAGGACGCCGCGCGCGTCGGCCAGCCCGCTGAGCAGGCCGATGACCAGGCAGCCGATGGCGTTGACCGCCAGGGTTCCGTAGGGGAAGCCGCCCTGGGGATCGATGCGCTGGGCCCAGCCGCTGACCAGGAAACGCAGGACGGAGCCCACGAAGCCTCCGGCGCCGACCAGGAGCAACGGCTGCAGGGCCTGGAGGTTCACGACCCGGAGGCTACCACGCCGGCACGTCACCTCGGACGGCCTTCGGACATCGAAGCCGGGCAGCTACGTTGGGGCAGGAGGAAGACGATGCGACGAGCGAAGGGGCTGGCCGTCCTGGTCGGCGCCGGTGCACTGGGCGCCCTGCTCATGGGCGGGTCGCCGGGGTCCTCCGGAGCCGAGGCCCCGAAGCCCGAATCCGCGCGTCTGGCGACGTTCGCGGGCGGGTGCTTCTGGTGCATGGAGCCGCCCTTCGAGAAGCTCGACGGCGTGAGCTCCGTCGTCTCCGGCTACAGCGGGGGCAAGGAGGAGAACCCCAGCTACGAGCAGGTCGCCGGCGGCGCCACCGGGCACGCCGAGGCCGTCCAGGTTACCTACGACCCGGCGAAGATCTCCTACGGTGAGCTGCTGGCCGTGTTCTGGCGGCAGGTGGATCCCACCGATCCGGACGGTCAGTTCGTCGACCGCGGTGCGCAGTACCGGACGGCCATCTTCTGGCACGACGAGGAGCAGCGCCACCTGGCCGGGCTGTCCCAGGAGAAGCTGGAGCAGAGCGGCCGCTACGGCGACCAGCCGATCGTGACCGAGATCGAGCGCTTCCGGCGCTTCTGGCCCGCCGAGGACTACCACCAGGACTACTACAAGCGGAATTCGCTCCGCTACAAGTTCTACCGCTACCGCTCGGGTCGCGATCAGTATCTGGACGAGACCTGGGGCGATGAGAGGAAGGCCGATATGGAAGAGCCCAAGCCGAAGCCCCAGCCCGGAGCCTACGCCAAGCCCAGCGAGGCGGACCTGCGCGTCAGTCTGAGCCCGCTCCAGTACGAGGTGACCCAGCTCGACGCCACCGAGCGCCCCTTCGACAACACCTACTGGGACAACAAGAAGGAAGGCATCTACGTGGACGTGGCCAGCGGCGAGCCGCTCTTCAGCTCGCGCACGAAGTACGAGAGCGGCACGGGCTGGCCCAGCTTCTGGGAGCCGCTGGAGCCCGCAAACATCGTCGAGCACGAGGACCGCAAGCTCTTCTCGAAGCGCACCGAGGTGCGCAGCAAGCACGGCGACAGCCACCTGGGCCACGTCTTTCCCGACGGTCCCGAGCCCACCGGCTTGCGCTACTGCCTCAACAGCGCCGCCCTTCGCTTCGTCCCCGTGGAGGACCTGGAGGAGGAAGGCTACGGCCGCTACCGCGGGCTCTTCGAGGACTGAGCTCCGGCCAGGCCGCCCGGCGCCACGGCGCTCTCCGGGCAGCCGATGCCCGCGGCGGGCCAGGTGAAGGCGAAGCGCCGGTGGAGCCCCTCCATCTCGCGGCGGCGGCGCAGTTCCTGGATGTCGGGCGGGGCGTCCCACAACGGCCGGCCCTCGACGGTGGGCGGCAGCGGTGGGG
>JAFDET010000399.1 GCA_019310195.1 Deltaproteobacteria bacterium | reverse complement strand
AGGTCGATCGCCAGGCGCCCCTCGCCTTCGTCGCTCCAGGCTCGGGCGAAAGCCGTACCGTGGATCGCGTGCGGCGGCAGATTGAGCGGTAACTGGTGGACCGCACCGCGGAATCGGAAGCGACCGCGCCGCACGCGCCCCGCCCAGGGGACCATCGGGTAGAGACCCCAGCGCAGGGCGTCGCCTTCCGGAGGCACGCGCAGGTGCAGATCGCGGACCCGCAGCGCGGCCACGCGGCCGCCGCGCTGCGCGTCGATCTCCGCCCTCGCCTCTCCCGCTTCCAGCACCCGCACGATCCGCTCAGCTTATCGCGGTTTCCCTCGGGGCAGACCGGCCCGGGCCGATGAGGTAGGTTCGCCCGACTCTGCACACCGAGGAGCCCGCCCGCCATGAGCCACATCAACTACGACCCGGCCTACAAGGCCCACGACCGCGACGACTTCGACAGCCTGCTCCGGGTAGACCGCTACGCCGAACGCTCCTCGGACTTCGACGAGATCATCGCCCGCACCAACGAGCACTTCTGGGATCCGCTGGACGCCGACTACATCGACTACCAGCAGGCCTTCGACATGAAGAACGAGCCCGTCATCCCGCTGGACATGGTGGGCGAGCTTTCGTCGGAGGTAGCGGGGAAGCTCAAGGGCCGCGAGATCGAGTTCGCCAACCAGAGTGCGCGCTTCATGCTCTCGCAGATCCTGCACGGCGAGCAGGGCGCCCTCTCGCTGTCCACCAGCCTGTGCCAGGTGTTCGTGGATCCCGGCGCCGTGGAGTACGCCTCCAACCAGGTGCGCGAAGAGGCGCGTCACGTGACCGCCTTCACCGAGTACATGAAGGCGCGCTTCGACGGCCAGCCCTACCCCGTCGGCCAGACCCTGGGCCAGCTCATGAACGAGATCTACCTGGCCCCGGAGGTCTACAAGAAGATCGTCGGCATGCAGCTTCTGGTCGAAGGACTGGCCATGGGCGCATTCGCCTCGCTGTACAAGTTCGCCGAGGACCCGCTGCTGCGGCGCACCGCCCAGCTGGTCATGACCGACGAGGCCTTCCACCACAAGTTCGGGAAGATCTGGGCCGACGCGACCATCGAGAACCTGGCCGAGGACGAGCGCATCGCCGTCGAGGATTGGGCCGAGCGCTGCTTCGGCGCCCTGCTCTACAACCTGGCCGGCGCCAACCAGAAGCAGCACGTCTACGAGGGTTTCGGGATCGACCCGGAGTGGGCCACGGCCGCCATGCGCGAGGCGTTCACCGACACCAAGCGCCGCGAGGTGATGCAGCGCCCCACGAGCATCTTCCGGGTGCTGATCAAGACCCTGGTGAAGGCCGGCATCATCACCGACCGCACCCGCGCCACCTACGCCATGTGGGTCGACATGAAGGAGCTCCAGTCCGAGGGCGATCGCATGGTCGGCGACGACA
Source organism: Deltaproteobacteria bacterium (assembly GCA_019310195.1). Classification (GTDB taxonomy): domain Bacteria; phylum Myxococcota_A; class UBA9160; order UBA9160; family JAFDET01; genus JAFDET01. The sequence goes on along the minus strand of JAFDET010000399.1, from coordinate 798 downwards.
TCGCCGAGGAGGGCATCCAGGACCTCCAGGCGATCAACGCCACCAAGAAGCGCATCATCAAGAAGATCTAGGCAGCACGGATGTCGGGTGCAGAGACCGAGATCGTTCATCGCACCTGCCCGCTGTGCGAGGCCCACTGCGGCATCGCTGTCGAAGTCGACCGCACCACCCAGACGGTGGTGACGATCCGCGGCGACGAACGGGACGCCTTCAGCCGCGGCTACCTGTGCCCGAAGGCCTACGGGCTGAAGGGGCTGCAGGAGGACCCGGACCGGCTGCGCCGCCCGCTGCGGCGCCGCGGCCGCGACTTCGAAGAGGTGGGCTGGGAGGAGGCGCTGGACGAGGCCGCCGGGCGCCTGCGCGAGATCCGCGAGCGGCACGGCGCCGACGCCATCGCGACCTACCTGGGGAACCCGAACGCCCACGACCTCGGCTCGATCCTGTACGGGCCCACGTTCCAGAAGAGCCTGGGCACGCGCTGGCGCTTCTCCGCCACCAGCGTCGACCAGCTTCCCAAGATGGTCTCCCAGTCCCAGATGTTCGGCGCGCCCGGCCGCTTCGCTGTGCCGGACCTGGACCACACGGACTTCTTCCTGGTGCTGGGCGCGAATCCGCTGGTCTCCAACGGCAGCCTGATGACCGCGCCGGACATGCCCGGCCGGCTGCGGGCGCTGCGCGAGCGGGGCGGAACGCTGGTCGTGGTGGACCCGCGGCGCACGGAGACCGCGCGCGTCGCCGATCGCCACCTCTTCATCCGACCGGGCGCCGACGCCTTCCTGCTGTTCAGCCTGGTGCACG
>JAFDET010000398.1 GCA_019310195.1 Deltaproteobacteria bacterium | reverse complement strand
TGCTCCAGTAATCGAAGAGCCCGTTTACGGTCTGAGGGCGCCCGAGCAAGGCGTCCGGGTCTGGTGTGTCTGCGCGCTCGCTTCTCTGCGAGCGTCGTGGTACTCCCGAGCGTCCGGCTCGCGTTCGAATCCATCGCAGCGCCGCCCACGCGGCGCCCACCCCGAAGGAGCAACCTCATGCGAAGCAATCTGTGGATCGCCCTGGGAGCCGCCGCGCTTCTCGCCGCGCCGCACGGCGTCGAGGCCCAGGTCCGCACCAAGACCAGCGGGGGAGTCAGTCAGGCCCAGTACCAGAAGCTCCAGCAGCAGGTGGCGACGCTCCAGTCGCAGGTGCAGGCGTTGCAAGCGGTGATCCAGGTGCAGGGCAGTGGCGTGAAGATCCAGGCCAACGGCGCGATCGAGCTGCGCAGCAACTCCGGCGACGTGCGCATCCGCGCCAAGAACGTGAAGCTCGAAGGGAGCGTGGGCGTCGAGGTGAAGGCCCCGGGCTCGGTCCGGATCGAAGGCGGCGCCCAGACGCAGATCAAGGGCGGAGCGGTAAAACTCCAGGGCAACACCTTGGTGAATGGCAGGCCCGTGACCACGGCGGGCAAGCTCGTCATCGGAACCTGTCCTCCCACCGGCGGCCCGCTCATCGCCGGCAAGGTCATGCCCTGACAGGGATGAGTCTCTTCCCCTAGAGCATCTGCGATCTCGACGGGTTGCACTGCGATCGCGTGTGCCCGCTTGCGCCCCGGTCCTGGACGCAGCCGCTCCGCGCCTACGGCATCGTCTAGGGCGAGGCCGCCGCCTGCGCCCCCGGCACGATGCGGAACTCCGTATCCGTATCGACCACGCGCCAGCCGGCCCGGCGGATCTCGTTGCGCACCAGGGCGGCGCGGCCCGGTGCTTCCAGGTCCACCGCTGCCATGGGCCGCAGGTCGTCGGCGTGGCCCGAGTCGAGCAGGCAGCGCACGGCGATCTCCCGGTGGCCGGGCATCTGCGCGCGGAGCATCTCGCGGCACAGAGGCGGCCGCTGCGCGGGCGCCGCCGCGCGGTAGCGGGCGTAGCGCAGCGAATCCTTGTAGCCGTCGCTCCAGGCCAGGGCCGCGGGTGCGCGGCGCTCGAACTCCTCGGGGCCCGCCAGCTCGGCCAGCGCGAGAAGCAGGGTGTCGCGCGCGTCGGCGGGGGCGCCGGCGGCCAGGATCTCGCCGATGGGCTCGAGGGCGGTCTCATCGCCGAGGCGCGCCAGCACGAAGAGGCCCGCGACGCGGCGCTCCAGGTCCGGTGAGGCGCGCAGCGCCTCGGCGGAGGGCAGGCCGCGCGGGTCACGGTGAAGCCCGTACCAGGTGAAGGCCATGCGGCGCGTGCGCCAAGGCTCATCTTCGTCGGCGGCAAGCTGCCCGATGAAGTCGGCCGCGGCAGCCGTGGCCGGGAGCCTCGCCAGGATCAGCAGGGCGTCGCGGCGCAAGGGGCTCTTGGGGTCGCGCTGCAGGATCTCGAGCACCACGGGCACGGAGCTCTCCTCGCCCAAGGGGCCCATCACCTGGAGCAGGCGCAGGGCGTGGCGGGGCTCCACCTCCGGAGCCAGGAGGGCGGCGTGCACGGTGGGGAGCACCACGGGCCCCCGGTCGATCAGGCGCGGCCCGGCCCGGCGCGCGTCGGGGCCGGCCAGGGCGGCCACGTCTTCCGCGATGCTCGGCGCCGGCCCCTTCTCTCGGAGCATCTTGCGCATCTCGATCCACGTCTCGGCGTCGATCTCGTGCTGGGCCACTGCAGGCGACCCGGTCAGCAGCACGACGCCGAGGAGTAGTGCCCGGGACAGCCCGGCTCTGCATCGTCGGACCGCCAGTTCGGTCTCCCTCATGCGAAGCTCTTTGGTTTCGCGGTCTCTCCAGGGTCTGGCTCGAGGGCGGAGAGCGCCTGGGCCACGGCGGCGAGATCCGTCGGGCGCCTGTCTGGCGCCTTCTCCAGCATGTGCATCACGAGCGCTTCCAGGGCCGGGGGCACGTCCCGGGCCAGGTCGCCCAGGGGCGTCGGATCCTGCGTGAGGTGTTGGGCCAGCACGGAAGCGGTCTAGACGTCCGAGCGCCCGTCCGCGGGTCGGCCCGCCGCCTGCTCGGGGCTCATGTAGCGGGCGGAGCCGAGCAGCGATCCTTCCTGGGTGTGGACGCTCGACTCCAGCAGCTTGGCCAGGCCGAAGTCGGTGATCTTCGGGACGCCGTCGGCCTTGAGCAGCACGTTGATGGGCTTGACGTCGCGGTGGATGACACCCTGCTCGTGCGCGAACCCGAGAGCGGCTGCAAGCTGCCTGCCGAGGCGCATGGCCTCCGTCGGGGCCAGGGCGCCGCTGCGATCGATCGCATCGGCGAGCGTGCCGCCGTCCACGAACTCCATGGCGATCCACAGTCGGTTGCCGTCCTCGATGAAGTCGTAGACCTGGACGATGTTCGGGTGGCTGAGTCGCGCGAGCAGACGCGCTTCCTGTCGGAAGCGTCGGGCGAGGTCCGAGCGGGCGGTCAGGTGGAGAGGCAGCTCCTTCAGCGCCACGGCGCGGTCCAGCGCCGTGTCGAGGGCCTGGTAGACCACGCCCATTCCGCCGTGTCCCACTTCCCGCTCGAGCCGGTAGCGACCGTCCGTGCCCACGACCGCGCCCGGGCTCCCCGGCTCCGGCGACGGAGGCGCCACCGGCTCGATGAGGGTTCCGTCCAGCTCCACGGCCTGCTGCGGGAAAGCCAGAGCGTCGACGTTCCATTCCTTTGCGGCGACTACCGAGGCACGGGCGAGGAGGCTCTCGGCCTTGCGGATCTTCTCGCCGAGGGCCGCCTTGTGCTCCGGATCCGAGGCCAGGCCCAGGGCAGAGCGGTAGAGCTCCAGGCTCTGCATCGGGAGCTGTCCGAGCAGGGAGTCGCCACGCTCCTCGCGCTGCGCGGATTCCTGCTCCGCGCATGCGACGGCCTTCGGGAGCGCCGCCAGGAGCAGGAGGGCGATGCATGCAAGGCCCCCACTCCAGGCCCCTGCCATCACCTGGCGACGCCGTTCCTCGCGCCGTGGATCCGTTCGCGTCGTCGGAATGGAGATGGGGCCGATGAGCTTCTTCTTCGTGCGGATCGGGGGATACATGTCCGCGAGGGCCGGTTCCAGCACCGCCGGCAGTCCCACGGGCACCGTCAGGAGGAAGAGCACGAGGGCGGCCTGGGCGCCTCGTGCGCCCGCCAGCCAGCGGGCGGCGACTGCGGGATTCCGCCCGAGGACCGGCAGCAGCCGGGCACCCTGTCGGACCGCACGAATCACGGCGCCATACTCTGCAAGGGGCTCCCTCCGATCTGTCTTTCGGACGCCCGGGCAGGACCATGAGCCGTTGGCCCCCCTGGGGAGGTACTCCTTCAAGGGACGATCCCGTGAGGCCGATCCAGATGCGGGGCTCGAACGGCCGGGCCTTCACGAGGGATCGCCTTGGCGCGCACAGGGTCTGGCAGGGAAGGCGACAGGGAGCCCACGGAGTTCGTCGGCGGCAGCCCGCCCTCGAAGCCGAAGGAGCAGTCTTCCCTCCTCGAGATGGTCCGCCGGGAGGCCTGCGTCGTGATCACGACTGGGACTCGGCGCGAGGCAGAGTTCGTCCTGCGGGGTGAGGAGACGACCATCGGTCGCGATCCGGCGGCGGACGTGCCGATCGACGAGCCGTCGGCCAGCCGGCGACATGCGGTGATCGTGAGGGGCCGCGATGGTTTCTACCTGCGCGATCTCGGCAGCACCAACGGCACGTACCTGTTCGGTCTGCTCCACGACGAGGACAAGCGCCTGATGGAAGGAGATCGCTTCCGCATCGGTCGGACGGAGTTCCTCTTCCACGATCGGCCGGCGGAGGGGCAGGAAGGCTCCTGACCTCGGGTAGAATGCCTCCCACGGCTGGAGCGGGCCGACCGGAGGGCGGAAGCATGCGTCGGAGAGAGTTACGGATCGGCGCGTGGGTGGCGGCCGCGCTGTGGGTGGTGGCGGGCACGGCCTCCGCACAGACGGCGACGCGCTGGACCGACGC
>JAFDET010000160.1 GCA_019310195.1 Deltaproteobacteria bacterium | reverse complement strand
ATGTGACAACTCCCCGGGGCATCTCAGGCCCGGAGGACCGTAGGCGGGGGATTCAAGCGGGGCGCGGCGTCAGTCCGTCGGGCAAAGGCGAGGCGCCCGCGCCGATTGGCCTGGGTCAGGCTGCTAGCTCAGCCGCGCAGTCGATCCAGGGCGGCCGCGAAGTCCGGCGGATCGGGGCTCTCGGCCCGGATCTCCTCCCACTCCACCGAAGCGGCGTGGAGCATGTGGCGCGCGGCGCCGCTGGGATCGTCCGCGGGCGCCGGCCCGTAGACACGGTCGCCCGCCAACGGCGCGCCCAGGTGAGCCAGCGTGACGCGTACCTGGTGGAGGAAGCCCGTCTCCATGTCGACCTCGACCAGACAGCCTCCCCGCAGCCGCTCCAGTACGCGCCAGGCCAGGCGGGTCGGACGCACGTTTCCCGAATCCCGTGCCCGCCCCGGCTCGACCACGGCCACGCGCGCGGGCCGGTGCCGGGCCACACGCAGGTCCAGCTCCACGCGGCCGCTCTCCTCCAGATCACCGAGGGCGATGGCGCGGTAGCGCTTGGTCACCCGGTGGCGGCGGAACGCGCGGCGCAGCCGGCGCCAGGCCGCGTCCTGCGTCGCCAGAAGCAGTACCCCCGAGGTGTCCACGTCCAGGCGATGCACCACACCGCTGCGCAATCCGCCTTCGCCCACGCCCTGCATCTGCGGACGCAGGTGCACCGCGTAGCCGGCGGCCGTGGCGCGCTCGTCCTCGCGATAGGGATGCACCGGCATGCCCGGCGGCTTGTCCAGCGCCAGCCAGTCGGGCCCCTCCGCCAGCACGGTCAGCGCGAGCTCGGGCGCCGGCAGGATGCACTGGTCGGCGCGCGGCGTGAAGGGTGCCACCTCGACCCGCGCACCCATGAGCAGGCGCTCGCCCTTGGCCCCGGCATCCCGGGGGCGGCCGTCCACGCGGACGACGCCCCGGGCCAGCAGGCGCCGGGTCTCCGCGCGGGAAAGCCCCAACCGCTCGCTCAGGAACGCGTCCAGGCGCGAGCCCGCGGCCCGGCCATCCACCTCGAAACCCTCGCCTTGCATGGGAAAAGTGTACCGGGTACGCTGACCGCGATGTCTGGCAACCGCCCCCGCACGATCGAATTCATCGCGATCGGGTCGATTATCGGCCGGGGGCCCCGGTCCGCCGGACTCTAGACGCGAACGCGTCGAAAGGTTTCGGAGGCCGCGGGCAAGCAGCCCGCGGCCTCTCTTTTTTTGGGACCGAGAACCGCAGCGAACGGGAGACGCCGGAGATGACCACCGAGCCCGCTGAACAGCGAATCCAGGTAATGGACACGACCCTGCGCGACGGCGAACAGACGCCGGACATCTCCTACACGCCGCAGGAGAAGCTCCAGCTGGCGCGGCTGCTGCTCTCCGAGGTGAAGGTGGACCGGATCGAGATCGCCCAGGTCAAGGTCTCCGAAGGCGAGGCCTCCGCCGCCCGCCGCATCACCAACTGGGCGCGCAAGCAGGGCTGGATCGAGCGCGTCGAGATCCTGGGGCTGGCCGACGGCACGGCCTCGGTGGACTGGATCGCCAGCGCCCGGGGCAAGGTGCTGAACCTGCTGACCAAGGGCTCCGAGGCCCACTGCCGCGGTCAGCTGAGCGTCACGCCCAAGACTCACCGCGAGCGCGTGGCGAACACGATCGCCTATGCCCGGCGCCGGCGCATGAAGGTCAACGCGTACCTGGAGGACTGGTCGTCGGGGGTGCAGCAGTCCTACGACTACGTATTCGCCATGGTGCAGTGCCTGCGCGAGGCGGGCGTCGAGCGGGTCTACCTGGCCGACACGCTGGGCATCTTCTCCCCCCACCAGACCCAACGCTACGTCGAGCTGATGACCTCCACCTGGCCCGACGTCCACTTCGAGTTCCACGCCCACAACGACTACGGCCTGGCCACGGCCAACTGCCTGGTGGCCGTGGAGGCGGGCGCCCGCGGCGTGCACACCAGCGTCAACGGAATGGGCGAGCGCGCCGGAAACACCCGCCTGGCCGAGGTGGTGGCCGCCCTTCACGACCAGACCCGGTTCCGCACCGATGCGGACGAGTCCAGGCTGCGCACGGTCTCGAGCATGGTGGAGAGCTTCAGCGGCAAGGACATGCCGGGAAACACGCCCATCGTGGGGCGCGACGTCTTCACCCAGACCGCGGGCATCCACGCCGATGGCGATGTGAAGGGCGAGCTCTACCACAGCCGCCTGGCGCCGGAGCGCTTCGGGCGCCGCCGCCGCTACGCCCTGGGCAAGCTCTCGGGCAAGGCGTCGCTGAACCAGAACCTCAAAGATCTGGGCATCGAGCTGGCCGACGGCGACCGCGACCTGGTGCTGCGACGCATCGTGGAGCTGGGAGACAAGAAGCACACGGTGGTGCCGGAAGACCTGCCCTACATCATCGCCGACGTGCTCCAGACTCCCCCGGAGCAGCGCGTCCGCGTGGAGTCGTACACGGTGAACGTCTCCACCGGCTCGCTTCCGTCCGCCGAGGTGTCCGTGGCGTTCCAGGGCCAGGTCTCCGAGGCCCGAGCCCAGGGCGACGGCGGCTATGACGCCTTCATGAACGCGCTCAAGAAGGCCGTAAGAAAGTTCGGGATCCAGGTGCCTCGGCTGGCCGATTACCGGGTTCGGATCCCTCCCGGGGGGCGCACCGCCGCCCTGGTGGAGACCGTGATCACCTGGCAGGGCGACGACGAGGGCACATTCAAGACCATGGGGGTCGACTCGGACCAGATGGGCGCCGCCGTGATCGCATCTGAAAAGATGCTGAATCGGGTGGCCGGCGAAGGCCCGGGCCGTCGCCAACGCTCCGATTGACGCACTTCGGACCCGCCCTACCTTCTCCACGTCTGCGGATGGACACCTCCCGTGACCGATACCCGCGTTCTCATGTCGCTGCTTGCGCTGCTGCCTGCCCTCGCGTGCGGGAAGCAGGCGCCCGATCCGCACTATCAGCCGACCGAGTCGGTCCTGGAGGTGGTGGCGGTGCTGCGCCGCCACATCCCGGACGACACCTACCGCTTTCCGCCCGCGGTAGACTTCACGGGCCGCAACGTGTTTCGCGCCTCGTTGGTGCGCCTGGAGAACCTGGAGTTGGTCCACCGCGACGCCCTTCGTGCGGGCTACATGGACGAGGTAATCAGCTTCGCCAAGGGCCGGTCCCTGGAGCGGCTGCGGGCGTTCGCCCTGGCGGCTGAGGCCTACCGGACTTCGGCCACCCGCGAGGGCAAGCTCGAGATGGAGGCGCTGCGCAGCGCGTCCGTGTGCGACACGCTGGAGGAGTCGGCGCGCATCGGCTTCGACCCCACGCGCCCGCCCCAGGTGGAGGCCCTGGACCCGCCCAGCCCGACGAACGAGGAACAGGTGATGGAGGCCTTCGAACGGCGCCTGGCCTTGTTGGAGGCGCTGGACGAGGACATCGAGCAGACCCACTACGTCTACGTGGTCCAGGAGGAAACCGAGCGCGCCGACATGGCCCGGGCGCGCTGGTTCGAAGCGGTGCGGCGCCTCTCGCCCGACGGCAACGTGCGGGCCCTGGCCGATCGCCAGCGGCTGGTGGTGCGTCACCGCGAGAGCAAGAACGCCAACCGACACATGCTGGCGCTGGCTGACCTGTACGCGGCGCTGGCCGCGGACTACGTGGAGGCGAACCCGCCCGAGGGGCTGCGCTTCGACCCGCCCACCTTCCAAGAGCTGGTGGAGGGCGCGTCCCGCCTCTACGAGGCTGTGGCCAACCAGGACGGCACGCCGGAGAAGCTAGAAGCCAAGCAGCGCCTCGAGGCCTTCCTGGCCTTCACCCTGCGAGTGGATCGTGGCCGCTTCACGCGCTGACCGAACACTTCGGGCCCTGGCGGCTGCGCTCTTCGCCGCAGCCCTGTCGGCCTGCGCCACGCCGGCGCCGACCCCGGTCGGGTCGGCCCTGGAGCCGCTGTCGACCCTCAGCGCGCAGGTTCCCGACGATGCGGACATCGTGGCGCGCGACCTGGCCGCCTCGGCTCTGGCCGAACCACGGGTGACCTCGCAGGTCCTGCTGGCACGCCTGGAGCTGATCGAGCACCAGCGCGAAGCGGCCGGCGAGCTTCCGACCGGGCTGGTGCCGGCGGCCACGGATCTGGTGAACGCGACCCTGGACAATCCCATCACCTACCGCGCGGCGACCCGCGAGCTGCTGGAGCGCGACGACCTTCCCGAAGGCCTGCACAAGCGCCTCGAGGCCGACGTGGACGACGACCCCCTGCGTCTGGCGGACCGGCGCATGCGGGACGCCCTGATCAAGGACACCGCGGAGATCTTCAACGCACTGGCGCGCCCGCTCTCGAGAATGGCCCTGTCGCCGCTCATGGGTGGCATCGCCATGGCGCAGTCGCTCTTGAGCCTGGCGCTGAGCGAGCGGATGGAGGACCCGCTGGAGTTCCGCGAGCGCCAGGCGCTGGCCCACTGGAAGCACTTCCTGGACGCCCACCCCGACGCCCCCGAGGCTCCGGGCATCGCGCTGCGCACCGAGGAGACCCAGGAGCGCTGGAACGAGACACGTCGCAACCACTACCTGCGCGACGCGCGCGCGGCGCTGCGCCTGAAGAACTGGGACGTCGCCTTCCTGCTGGCGGATCGCGCCGAGCGCTACGCGCCCGAGGACCACGACGCCATCGAGATCCGCGAACGGGCCGCCGTCGAGATTGCGACCATCCGCACCGGCGAGGCGCGCTCGCTGCAGGCAGACCCGATCGCGCTCGAGCTGGACGCGAGGCCTGGGGCACGCGAGCTGGCCATCGCCCTGCTGCTGCCGCGAAGCGATCTGGAGGGCGCGGCGCTCGAGCTGCTGGAGAGCGATCCCGACGGCCCCCTGGCCGACGAGGCGCGCTACGCCCTGGCCCTGTCCCACCACGAGGTCCGCGGCGCCACGTCGGGAACCGAGGACGGTGGCTGGAATGTGCTGGGCGGCGTGTCCGACCAGTTGGGCGAGGCCAACATGGCGCGCCACGCCCAGGCCCTGGTGAACAGTCCGCGAGCCAACCCCTGGGCGGCGTTCAAGAAGGCTCGGGCCCGCGACCGCCTGGACAAGGTCAAGTGGGTGATGTTCGGCCCGATGGCCAAGGGGCCGCGGCGCCGCGACCTGCCGCGCCCGGTGGAGTGGCTGATCGACCTGCCCGGGATCATCCAGTCGCTCAGCTCGTTCCCTACCCGGCTGGCCCAGTTCGCGTTCATCAAGCCCTGGCCGTTCGGGAGGGCGACGGCGATCCACGCACGTCAGTACCTGAACCACCGGCCCAAGGGCGCGCACGCCCATGAGATCTCCGACTGGCTGCAGGACTGGCACGGCGACCGCGGCAACTGGCTGGCCGCCTGGGAGGTGGCCACGGACCAGGAGGAAGAAGAGGCGGGCGGCGGCTGGTTCCCGGATCTGCGGGCGCGCGCGGCCCGCCAGGCGCTGGACGGCGCCAAGAAGCAGAAGGCCGGAGACATGCGTCTCTCGTTGCTGCGGCGCGTAGCCGGCTCGTTCCACGACACCGACGCGGGCCGCGAGGCAGCCAGCCTGGCGCGCGACGAGCTGATGAAGGCCACCACCCAGCGCATCCGCATCTCACGGGGCTTCCTGCTGGAGAATCCCGGCGTTGCAGGCCCCGACGGGCTGGCGCTGCGGCCCGAGCTTCTCGACGGGGATACGAGCAACGGCGAGCTTCACCCCCAAGGCGTGATCCTGGCGGGCGGGCAGGTCCTCGAGTTCAACTACGTGGGCGAGAGCGGCCGCATGCGCAAGCCGGCCACGGTGCGGCGGCAGCGGGTTTCCGGGGAGCGTCTGTCGCGGCTGGTGGCACTGCTGGACGAGACGGCGCTGAACAACTACCTGGAGGATCCGGGCGACATACTCGGGGCTGACTCGAAGCGCGACCTGTTCTTCGAGCGCGCGCGGCTGGGCGTCGCCGACACGCCGGATCGCCGCCCGGAAGCACGCTCCACCTACAGTTTCCTGGGCATGCGCGAGCGCTACGGGGTGGTGCGCGGCCGCGAGCCGATCCTGCCCTTCGACATCGTCTTCACGGGCTCGCTTCCGGATCTCTCCTTCAACGTCTACCCGCGCATGCGCGCCCCGCGCCCGACCCCGGACGCGGTCCTCTTCCGCTGAGCAAGAGGCCTGAGAAAGGGGGATTAAGAAAGGGGACGGTCCTTAGAAACTAGGTAACTCACGGCCTGGGATGTGATCGAGGCCAGGGTGGTGAGTTACTTAGTTTCTAAGGACCGTCCCCTTTCTTAATCCGCTCGCTCAGCCGCGGAGCTTGCGGTTGCCCCACAGCAGCAGGATCGCGCCGCCCGTCGCGATCACCAGGCTCCCGGGGTTGAAGCCCGTGACGCTTCCGAAGCCCAGGAACGTGGAGATGTAGCCGCCGACGAAGGCGCCGGCGATTCCCAGCAGGATCGTCATGATCATGCCGCCGGGATCCTTCCCCGGCATGATCCACTTGGCGAGCACGCCGACGACCAGTCCCAGCACGATCCAGGAAAGGATGCCCATGGCCACCTCCTTCGTGGGCCCAGCGTACCACGCGACGCTGCGGTCAGTTGGCGTAAGCCTCGTCCAGCAGCTCCACAGGATGCACCACCCGCGCGCGCAGGCCGCGCTGCGCGACGCCCGCACGGATCTGCATCAGGCAGCCCGGGTTGCCCGTCGCCACGACATCGGGGTCGGCAGCCTGCAGCGCGTCCATCTTGCGCCCGAGGATCGCCGCCGACATCTCCGGCTGGGTCAGGTTGTAGGTTCCGGCGGCGCCGCAGCAGCCGGTAGGATCCGCGTGGGGAATCAGCTCCAGCCCGGGGATGGCTTTCAGCAGCTTGCGCGGCGCGGCGCCGACACCCTGGCCGTGGACCAGGTGGCACGGGTCGTCGTAGCAGACGCGCAGCCGTAGCTCGCCCTCGGGCGCACGCAGCCCGGCCTGGTCGAGGAACTCCGACACGTCGCGCACGCGTGCGGCCAGGCGCTCGCCGTCGGGCCCCAGCCAGTCGCCGGCTTCACGCAGGAAGGCGCCACAGCCGGCCGAATTGACCACGATGGCATCGAGACCGTCGACGGCGGCGAAGGCGCGAGCGTTGTGCTCCAGCAAGCCGCGTGCGAACTCCTCGTCGCCGGCGTGAGCCTGCAGCGCGCCGCAGCAGCCCTGGTCCGCAACCTGCACCACTTCGAAGCCGTTGCACGCCAGCACGCGCGCGGTGGCCGCGTGCCGCGGGCGGCCACGACGCGGGGCAGGCGACGACGCTCGCGGCGCGGAGGAACCCGGGGCGCCAGGCTGCGCAGCCACTCCGGCAGCAGGCGCAGCACGGGCCGGTCCAGGCCCAGGCGCTGCCCCAGGCCGACCAGTCCCACGGCCAGGTGCAGACGCGCCCGGTGCGGCACCAGCTGGCGCAGTGCGAACCGTTCCAGCCGCCGGGCCGGAGCGTCGCGCAGGCCGGCGCTCGTCACGCGGGCGCGTGCCCTCTCGATGAGCGACCCGAAGCGCACGCCGGAAGGGCACGCCGTCTCGCAGGCTCGGCAGCCCAGACACAGCGCGGCCTCCTCGGCCACCACGTCGCCCAGCGGGATCTCGCCCTCGGCCACGCCGCGCAGCAGATACACCCGGCCTCGGGGTGAGGAGGTCTCGCGCCCGGTCTCCCGGTAGGTGGGACAGACCGGCAGGCACAGGCCGCAGTGCACGCAGTCCAGCGTGCCCGGATGCAGCTCCGCCAGCGGCGCCGCGACCTCGCCCATCAGATTCTCCCCACGAAGCGCCCCGGGTTGAGGACACCCGCCGGGTCGAAACGTTGCTTGAGCGTGCGCATCAGCGGCAACGCCTCCGGCGGATCGCCGAACACGTCGCGAGCCGCCTTGGCCCAGGGCGGCGCCGCTTCCAGGACGAAGCCGCCCGCGCCTTCCCGTGCCGCGCCGCGCGCCGCGCGCCAGGCGCCGTCCACCGCCAGCTCATCCGCACCCTCGTAGAGCGGGAAGCCCGCGTACAGGAAGCCCGCGCCCGGCCAGACCAGCAGCGAGGCGCCGGCCCGCGCCAGCCGCTCGGCGGCAGCTCCGATCCGCGCCGGCCGCACCACCACGCGGAAGCGCAGGCCGCTGTGCCCGTCGGGTTGGCGCTGAAGCGCTGCGATGCGATCCAGCAGCTCCGCATCGGCTTCCACGGGCTCCAGGTCCGCCAGTGAGGCGCCGCCGTCGCGCACCAGCTCGGGCGCACCGCCCAGCTCGACCACCAGGAGCGCACGCCCGTAGCGCGGCCCCGCGTCGTCCACCTGCCGGGCCAGGGCCGGATCCACCACCACGGCCGCGCGGGCGGCGGGCTGCCCGGCCGCAGCGGCGGCGCGCTCCAGGCCGGCCTGCCCCTCCGGCAGCCAGGCGAGCAGCACCCGGCGCTCCTCGGGCCGCGGGCGCAAGCGCAGCCACGCCTCCTCCAGGACGCCGAGCGTCCCGAAGGCACCGGCGTGGAGCTTGATCAGGTCGTAGCCGGTGACGTTCTTGACCACGCGCCCGCCGCAGCGGGCACGCTCGCCGCTGGCCAACGCCACGCGCAAGCCCAGGACGTGGTCCCGCGGCGGACCGAAGCACTGAAGCCGCGGGCCCACGGCTGACGACGCGAGCGTGCCGCCGACTGTGGCAGCGTCGTCGGGCGACTCCAAGGGAAGCTCCCAACCGGCTTCCTGGGCCGCCTTCCGCAGCACCTCCAGGGGTGTCCCGGCGGCGACCCGGGCCACGCCCTCGTCGGCGTCGAGCTCGGCGATGCCGTCCAGGCGCCGGGTCGAGAGCAGCGCATCGGCGCGGCGCGGCGGGTTGCCGACGCCGAGCCGGGTTCCGGCCCCACTCACGATGGCGGCGGCGCCCGCCTCGCTCAGCAGGCGCAGCGTGTCCGCCAGGGCCTCGCCGCTCGCGGGGGCAAGCGTGAGCGCGTGCTTCACGCCGTCGATCTCCCCCGCAGCGTCGGACACCGCGTCGGCACCCAGGGCCAGGCGCAGCCGCTCCGCGTCCAGGCTCACAGGGGCACCTCGTCGTAGCCGCGTGCCTTCGGGTTCGACTCCACGCAGAAGCGCGTCGTCGGAAAGATCTTGCCCGGATTGCACACACCGTCGGGATCAAAGGTGGCGCGCAGCCGCCGCATGGGCTCCAGGTCGTCCTCATCGAAGAGCAGGCCCATGTAGTCGCGCTTCTCGGTCCCGATGCCGTGCTCGCCGGTGATGACCCCGCCCACGGCGACGCACGCGCGCAGGATCTCCTCGCCCGCCGCCACCACGCGTCGCAGCTCGTCGGGGTCACGGCGGTCGAAGGAGATGTTCGGGTGCAGGTTCCCGTCGCCGGCGTGGAAGACGTTGGACAGGCGCAGGCCGTAGCGATCGGCGATGGCGCAGATCGTCTCCAGTACTTCCGGGAGCCGCGGCCGCGGCACCACGGCGTCGTGCACGTAGAGGTCCGGCGCCAGGCGGCCCATCGCGCCGAAGGCCCCCTTTCGGGCCCGCCAGAAGCGCTGGCGCTCGTCCTCGTCGCGGGCGACCTCCACGCGGCTCGCGCCCTCACCAGCGCACAGCGCGCGCACGCTCTCCACCTCGCGCGGCAGGGGCGCGGACGGGCCGTCGAGCTCGGCGATCAGGACGGCGCCGGCGTCTCGCGGGAGGCCCGCCGCATACACGCTGGCCTCGACGGCCTCGATGGTGCGGCGGTCGACGATCTCCAGCGCCGCCGGGACCAGGCCGGCGCGGATCACGGCGCCGACGGCACGGCACGCGGTCACCACGTCGGGGAAAACCGCCAGCAGCGTCTCCACCGCTTCGGGAAGCGGAACGAGGCGCACGGTCACCTCGGTCACGATGCCCAGGGTTCCCTCGCCGCCCACCACCGCCCCGCGCAGGTCGTAGCCCGCGTCCCAGCCCGCCACCGAGCCCAGGCGCGTCACCTCGCCGTCGGGCAGCACCAGCTCCAGGGCCAGCACGTGGTTGGAGGTCGTCCCGTACTTCAGGGTGTGGGGCCCGCCGGAGTTCTCGGCCACGTTCCCGCCGATGGTGCAGGCCGCCTGGCTGGACGGGTCGGGCGCGTAGAAGAGGCCGTGGGGACGCGCCACCTCGGAGAGGTGCGCGTTGATCACGCCCGGCTCCACCACGGCGAAGCGCTCTTCGGCGTTCACCTCCAGCACCCGGTCCATGCGCGAGCACTCGATCAACACGCCGCCGTCCAGGGCCAGGGCGCCGCCGGAGAGGCCGGTGCCGGCGCCGCGCGGCACGAAGGACACGCCGTGGCGGCGGCAGAGCTTGACCACGCGCACCACCTCGCCGGTGTCGCGAGGCAACACCACCGCGCCGGGCCGGGCCCGGTGCAGGGTCAGGCCATCGCATTCGTAGGCGAAGAGCTCCTCGGGGCGCGACAGGCAGCGCTCGCGCCCGACGATCGCCTCGAGCGCATCGACGTGCGCCGGCCGGGCGTCGAGACGCCGCGCTGGCAAGGCGCGCGACTGAGCCATAGCCGTAGCTACGGCGCAAGGAGCGCAACGCAGCCAGCGCGGATGGATCGGCGTCCGGACGGTGTGCCCCATCTTGGGTCAGGCTCCTAGCCGAGGCCGAGGCGCTCGAGATCCTCTTCGGAGAGCCCCAGGTAGTGGCCGATCTCGTGCTTGACGGTGATCTGGATCTGCTCGATCAGCTCGCCCTCGTTGCGGCACATGCGCTCGAGACTGCGCTTGAACAGGATCACGCGGTCCAGGTCGGTCTGGGGCTGGCTCACGCTGGCCTCGGTGCGCGGAACGCCGATGAAGATCCCCAGGATCTGGGGCGAGACGTTCTCGTTCGACACCAGCTCGGTCGAGGGGAACTCCTCCACCAGTACCGGAACGCCCTCGACGTAGTCACGAATCGAACGCGGCAGGTTGCGCAGCGCCTCCTCGGCGGCGCGCTCGAAGCGGGCCTCGTCGATCTGGATGGGCATCGGGTAGTGCTCCGGGTCCAGCGCATCGGCCCGCTCGAAGCAGCGCTCCGACTCCTCCCGGTCCTCGGTCACGCGCTCCAGGGTCAGGCCCAAGTGGTAGACGGCATGGCCCGACTCCGGATCCATGGCCACGGCCCGCTCCAGGGGACGGCGGGCGTCCTGGAAGCTGCCCATTTCGTAGAGGATCTGGCCTTCGAAGGCCCGATAGATGGACTGCTCACCGCCGGCCCGCAGGGCACGCCGCACCAGGAACAGAGCGCCGTCCAGGTCGTCCAGATAGAAGAGGGCCTTGCTCTTCAGGTAGAGGATCTCGGCTTCGGTGGGGCGGTCCGGCCGCGGCAGGTCCGGTCCCCCGCCCAGCAGCCGGTCGCAGTGATCGATGGCCTGCTCGTACTCGGCAAACTCCTCGATCAGAAGCTCGGCTCGGTTCAGGTGGGCGGTGATGAACTTGGAATCCGCCTCCAGCGCCTGGTCGAACTCGTAGACGGCCTCCTCCACCTTGCCTTCGTCCCAGAGAATCTCGCCGCGTCCGTTTCGAGCTTCCGCGCCGCCCGGGTTCTCCTCCAACGCCTCGTCGAGCCACACCAGCGCCGCATCGGTCCGCCCTTCCTGGGCGGCCTGCATCGCTTCGTCGAGGCAATCCCAGTACCGGTCCTTGTCGCGCATGGATCTCCGAACCTGTGCCCGGCGGGGTCGGGGTGGGGGGCCGAGGTGCCCCACCATAGCAGACCGCGCCGACGCAGAAGTGCGTATCTCATCGACGGAAGGATTCCGTAACCCGATGGAATAAAAGAGAAAAACAAAGTTTTGCAGGAGCGCGTGCCCCGCGGGGCTGGAGTTCGCAGGAGGTGCGCCAACCCCCTGCCGACCCGCGCCTTTCGCGCGGGCCTCAGGATCCGCTGCCGAGCATGTCCCTGTGGACCAGCACCCGCTTGCAGGTGCGGCATTGGAGGATGCTGGTGGCCGAGAGGAGCTCGACGAAGTCCTGGGGAGGGATCCCGACCCGGCAGCCCGAGCAGACCTCCTTGGAGATGATCGCCACGCCGGGGCGCCGACGCTCGACCACCCGCTCGTAGCGGCTGCGGGCGTCCGGATCGAGCAGGTCGGCGGCCTGGTCCCGCGCTGCGCCCAGGCGGTCGCGGTCCTTGGCCAGCTCGGTCACCCGGGACTCGATCCGCGCCAGCTCCTCGTCCACCCGCGAGCCCGTGGCCCGGGCCTTTTCCTCGGCGGTGGTCAGGGCATCGCGGTGCTCGGAGACCACCTCCATGGTCTCCAGGATGCGCTCCTCGAGGCCGTCCTTGGCCTGCTTGGCGGCCTCGATCTCGGCCAGCAGGACGTGGTAGGCCGCGTTGGTCTTCACCTGGGAGGTCTGGCCCTCCAGATGGCGGATGAGCTCCTCGGCGTCGGCCAGCTCCGACTCCAGGCCCCGCTGCTCCAGCTCGCGGGCCTTGAGGGCCTCGCCGGCCTCCTCCAACGCGGCCTGAGAGGCGCTGCGCTCGGCTTCAGCGGCCTCGCAGCGGGCCGGAAGGCCCTCGGCCTCGAGCTTCACCCCGGCCAGCTCGTCATCGACGCGCTGAAGGACGACGAGCTGCCGGAGGGTCTCTCGCACGATCGCTCCTGTGGGCGGCCTCACGCCCGAGGGCCGGAGGGTAGCGCGCCC
>JAFDET010000159.1 GCA_019310195.1 Deltaproteobacteria bacterium | reverse complement strand
GAGCGCCTCCGGTCGCGGCCACCGCAGGGTTCGGCGAGACGGATACCAGCCATCCCGCCTACGGCCAGGGCATGTCCGAGTGGTGCGCCAGCTGCCACGTGCAGTACATCAATGACAACCACAAGCACCCGTCGGGCAATGGTGAGTTCCTGAACGGCCAGTCGTCGAACTACAACTCGTACGTGGCCACCGGTGACTTCACCGGGAGCCAGGCCACCTCCTTCACGGCGCTGGTTCAGTTCGAGCGCCAGGAGACCGACACGACCGTGCTGGCGGCTGCGGTGACGAGCACGGCGGGTCCGAACATCACCCGGTGGGACATGGAGCACGAGCTGCTGGCAGAGGGTTGGCCGACCGCGGCGAACCTGGCCGCCATGGGTGCGCTTCCCAACTCCGACTACTACGGACGGGACATCCATACCGACTTCGGCGAGTTCCAGCGGTCGCTGTGCAACAAGTGCCACGTCAAGGACTGATGCTGCTGAACTGAGGCATCCGAGAACCGCGCTGGTCTGAGGACAGCGAGACAAAGGAGAAAGACGAAGCGAGCAGTCCGCAACCGCGGGCTGCTCGTTTCGTTTAGGGGGGCGCGGCGTGCCGAAAACGCGGCCTCCGCGCGGCTCAGATGGGGGCGCGCGCCTTCCCGGACGGCGCGAGCCTGGGCTTCCCAGGTCTGGGAGCCGAGCCGGGCTCGGGCCGTCTATACTGCTATCTGGGGTGTGGGATCGAGCGATCGGAGGGTCTCCGGGCATGTTCAACGGCACTCAGCTCATGATCGACGCGTTCGTGGAGCGTCTCGAGGACGCCTACACGCGCAACTACGGGACCTTCGAGCCCAGCTACGGGGAGATTCTGGCCTGGGCGGGTCGCATGGCGCTGGAGCGCATCGCCGGGACCGACGCGCTCTACCACAACGTCGAGCACACGATCATGGTGACCCTGGTGGGTCAGGAGATCCTGCGCGGGAAGCACATCCGGCAGGGGGGCGTAACGCCCAGTGACTGGCTCCACTTCATGATCTCGCTCTTGTGTCACGACATCGGCTACGTGCGCGGCGTGTGCCGTGTGGATCAGGGAGACGTGTGCAGCACCGGCCGGGTCGACGAGGTGGTGACCCTGCCGCCCGGGGCCACCGACGCCTTCCTCACCAGCTACCACGTGGACCGCGGCATCCTGTTCATCCGCGAGCGCTTCGGCGGCCACACGGTGATCGACGCCGACCTGATCGTGGAGAACATCGAGCTGACCCGTTTCCCCACACCGGAGGACACCGACCACCAGGAGACCTCGGACTACCGGGGCCTCGTGCGTGCGGCCGATCTGATCGGGCAGCTCGCCGATCCGGGCTACCTGCGCAAGCAGCCGGCGCTCTTCTGGGAGTTCGAGGAGACCGGTACCAACGCCAAGCTGGGTTACAAGAGCCCCGACGATCTGCGGCGCGGCTACCCGAGCTTCTACTGGGACGTGGTCTATCCCTACGTCGAGGACGCCATCGACCACCTGCGCGTCACCCAGGAAGGCCGGCAGTGGATCGCCAACCTGAACGCCCACGTCTTCGCCACGGAGCACGAGAGGCGCTGAGCGACGGCGGGCGGCTCCTAGCTGCGGGCGATCTGGTCGAAGGGGACGTTGCGGTCCGGCTGCACCTCGCGGGGCAGGCCCAGCACGCGCTCGGCGGCTTGATTCTTCTGGATCTCGTCGGTGCCGCCCGCGATGTGGAACGACGGGGCCATCAGGAAGACGTCCTGCCAGGTGCCGTCCTTCTGCATCGCGTCCGGGCCCAGCAGCCGTAGACCCACCTCGCCGCCCTGGCTCACGATGCGGGCCATGGCCAGCTTCATCACCGAGGCCTCGGCGGCCGGCATCTCGCCCCGGCCCAGCTTGGTGATCATGCGGGCGTTGAGCAGCTCCAGCGTCTTGACCGAGGTGTAGAGCCGTCCGATCTCGTCGCGCAGCACGCCGTCGATCCGCTCCCTGTGGGCATTGGCGTGGGCGACGAAGTCCTCCCAGCGGAAGGACATCAGCTCGATTCCCCCGATGGCCATGCGCTCGTGCATCAGGGTCGTCTTGGCCACGGCCCAGCCGCCGCCCTCGGGGCCCAGGCGGTGGGCGTCGGGGATGCGCGCCTCGTTGAAGAAGACGTCGTTGAAGTGCTCGCCGCCGGTCATCTGGCGCAGCGGCCGGACCTCGATGCCCGGCGTCTTCATGTCCACCAGGAAGAAGGTGATGCCGTTGTGCTTGGGAACGCTCGGATCGGTGCGGGTCAGCAGGATTCCCCAATCGCCGTAGTGCGCGCCGGAGCACCAGGTCTTCTGGCCGGTGATCACCCAGTCGTCGCCGTCGCGCACGGCGCGGCACGACAGGCCCGCCAGGTCGGAGCCGGCGCCGGGCTCGCTGAAGAGCTGGCACCAGACCTCGTCGCCGCGCAGCATGGGGTCGAGGAACCGCTCGCGCTGGGCGTCGGTCCCGTGGGCGATGATGGTGGGGCCGGCCATGCCGATCCCAACGACGAAGAGGGACTCGCCCAGGCCGGCGCGGGCCAGCTCGTGATTCCAGACGATCTGCTCGATGGGTCCCTGGCCGCGTCCGCCGTACTCGCGGGGCCAGGTCAGCGCGGCCCAGCCGTGCTGGTAGAGGGTCCGCTGCCAGTCGCGGTTGTTCCGCAGCAGGACCTCGTCGTCCACGTTCTGGGAGTAGGCGTGGACGTAATCCTTGGGCGCGTGCTCCTGCAGGAAGGAGCGCACGTCGGCGCGGAACGTCGCTTCGGCGGGGGAGTCGCGAAAATCCACGCTGGGCGGCGCCTCCGGGCCTCCGGCGCGGGCCCTTGCAACCCGAAGTAGAACACGTTTCAATCTGGCCGGCAAGGCCCGGTCCGCGATCCGGGCCGGCTGCGGAGGAGCCCCCGTTTTCCCGTCAGTCTTCGCTGATCGAGATGGCCTGCTTCGGACAGAGCCGCACCGCTTCCTCGACCTTGGCGCGCTCGGACTCGGGCGGGCTCTCGGTAAGGACGGTGAGGGTGTCGTCTTCCTCGACTCGGAAGATCTCGGGGGCGATTCCCATGCACACGGCATTGGCTTCGCACAGGTCGTAATCGACCACGACCTTCATCAGGTGCTCCTCCCTGGGATGGCGACGTAGTCTACACCACGCTCCAAGGAGCGCACACGGAGATCGCCATGTACGTGGATCTCAACCGGGAACAGCTCGCCTTTCGCGATGAGCTTCGCGAGTACTTCGAAGGCATGATGACCGCCGAGCTCCAGGACGAACTGCGCGGCAGCGAAGGCGGTGGTCCCCTCTACCGCGAGGCGCTTCAGCAGATGGGTCGTGACAAGCTGCTGGGCGTCGGCTGGCCCGAGGAGTACGGAGGGCGCGGCCTGGGTTCCGTGGAGCAGTTCATCTACTCCGACGAGGTGCAGCGCGCAGGCTACCCGCTGCCCTTCCTCACCCTGAATACCGTCGGGCCGACGCTGATGCACTTCGGCACCGACGACCAACGCAAAGAATTCCTGCCGCGGATCCTGGCCGGTAAGCTCCACTTCGCCATTGGGTACTCGGAGCCCAGCGCCGGGACGGACCTGGCTTCGCTGCAGATGCGAGCGGTGCGCGATGGTGACGACTGGGTGCTCAACGGCCAGAAGACGTTCACCAGCCTGGCGGACTACGCGGATTACATCTGGCTCGCGGCGCGCACGAACCCGGACGTCAAGAAGCATCGGGGCATCTCGATCTTCATCGTTCCGACGTCGTCGCCGGGTTTCAAGTGCACGCCGATCCACACCATGAGCGGAGTGCGCACCAACGCCACCTACTACGAGGACGTGCGCATTCCCGCCGAGAACCTGGTGGGTGCCGAGAACCAGGGTTGGTCGCTGATCACCAACCAGCTCAACCACGAGCGGGTCTCGCTGGTGAACGTGGGCCCCAGTGAGCGGATCTACGACGAGGTGTGCGCCTGGGCGCGGGAGACGAAGCGCGCCGACGGCTCGCGGGTGATCGATCTGCCCTGGGTGCAGCTCAACCTGGCCCGGTTCAAGGCCACCGTCGAGGTGCTGCGCCTGATGAACCATAAACAAGCTTGGGCCATGACCCAGGGCTCGTTGCATCCCGCGGACTCGTCCGCAGTCAAGGTCTTCGGCACCGAGTTCTACGTGCAGGGGTACAACCTGCTGCTCGAGGTCATGGGTTCCGCCGGGACGCTCAAGACGGGTTCCCCGGCCGCCGTGCTCCAGGGGCGGGTGGAGATGCGGTATCTCTCGTCGCTCATCCTGACCTTCGGCGGCGGAACCAACGAGGTGCAGCGCGACATCATTGCGATGGCCGGTCTGCAGCTCCCCCACTACAAGAGCTGAGAGGCGAGGTCATGGATTTCTCCTTCACCGAAGACCAGGACACGCTGCGCGAGCTGACGCGCAAGATCCTGGGAGACCTGGCGACCCCCGAACGCATCGGGGCGATCGAGAAGAGCGAAGAGTGGTTCGACCGGGAGCTGTGGGCCGAGCTGGGCAAAGCCAACCTCCTGGGCGTGGGTCTTCCGGAGACCCAGGGCGGCAGCGGCTGGGGTTTCTTCGAGGTCTGTCTGCTGCTCCAGGAGCAGGGGCGCGCGGTGGCGCCGCTGCCCTTGCACGGCACGCTCATCGCTGCGCTGGCGATCGCGCGCTTCGGCAGCGACGCCCAGCGCGAGCGCTGGTTGCCGGGCGTGGCCGCGGGTGACGTCGTGTTCGGCGTGGCGCTCGAGGATGAGGGTGGCGATGATCTCCGCCGGCCGGTCGTCCGCGCGACGTCCGGCGAAGATGCTGTCCGCCTCTCGGGCGTGAAGATCCACGCGGAGTCCGTCGCCTGGGCCGATCGCATCCTGGTCACCGCGACCGACGACGCCGGGCAGACCGGTGCCTACCTGGTGGATCCGCGAGGCGACGGCGTCTCCCTGGAGCGACAGCAGGGCACGCACTACGCGCCGGTCTGGTGGGTGACGCTGGAGGGCGCGCCGGCGGACCTGCTGGACGGCGCCGACGTCGGCTGGATCGCCGATCGGGCCGTGGCCGGCCTGTGCGCGATCCAGCTGGGGGTCTCCGAGCGCGCCTTGGAGATGACGTCGTCCTACGGCCGCGAACGCGAGCAGTTCGACCGTCCCATCGGGAGCTTCCAGGCCTTCCACCAGCGCGCCGCAGACGCCTACGTGCAGACCGAGGCCATCCGGCTCTCGGTCTGGCAGGCGGCCTCACGGCTGGATCGGGAGGAGGATCCGGGCGACGCCGTGCCCGTAGCCAAGTTCTGGTCGGCCGAGGGAGGCCAGTTCGTCGGCTACGCGGCGCAGCACCTGCACGGTGGCATCGGCATGGACGTCGACTACCCCCTGCATCGCTACTACATGTGGGCGAAGCACCTGGAGCTCTCCCTGGGCTCCGCCAACCGCGCCCTGGCCCACCTAGGCGCCGCCGCCGCCCGCTGACAACTAACGGGACAGTCCCGTTAGTTGTCGAGGGCGTGAGACCGGACGACTACCTCTGGCCCTTGGGGGGATTCCCAGGGGATGTCATCCGGAGCTGACGACTCCACAAGCGCTTTTCCGCGCACGCAGGCATTGCCAAGGGCTTGCTTCGAGACGCCAATCCGGTCGGCGAGTTCTCGTCGGGGGATGCCGGCTCTCACTCCCAGGTGCGCGATGATCGCTCGCGCCGCAGAGATGCTTGCGTTTCTCCTGCCCTGCTGCAGCGCAGTCACATCGACGCCTAGGCGCGCGCAGATCGCTGTGACCGGGTCAGGTGATGTCTCTTCGTTCGACCATGCCGAGCCGTCCGCTACCGCGTCCAGCTTCGCCTCGTAGTCCTGCATCTGGCGACGCGCTCGACAGGCGGCCTGACGGGGATCCCCGTCGTAGAGAGCGAGCGTCTCGTTCACGGAGTGGAAGCGCTCTGACTCATGGGCTCGTACTACAGCACCATGGCCGGTCCATGGATACCGCTCCAACGCGCTCGCCGAGGGAACGACCCGGTCCTTCAGGGGATTGCCGTGGACGTAACGTATCAAGCCGATCAGGTCCGCTTCGTCCATGGCCAGCCGGTTCTTGAAGCGGTTCTGGAAGAGATGGCCGACTCGTCCGTGCCTCGAGTTGAAATACATCGCGTAGCGCGTGTTGAGTCGGGCCATCGCGATGCTCAGGGGGACTTGCCCCGTCTGCACCGCGAGGTGAACGTGGTTGCCCATGAGCGACCACGCGAAGCAGGTCGTTTCCGTATGGAGCAGAGCGCAGTCGAGAAGAGACAGGAACCGGCGTCGATCATCGTCATCGACAAAGATCCGGTGCTTGGCCACTCCCCGGAGCATTACGTGGTGCGCCGCTCCAGCGAAGTCGATCCTGGGGCCTCGAGGCATCTGAGACAGCCACCGGGACCGGGGGTTCCCAGGGTAGCGCGCCACCTCCTGGGCGCCGTCAACTAAAGGGACTGTCCCGTAGGTTCCCCGCTTAGTCGCCTACGAGCATGGTCGAGGCGTCGTGCATTTGCTCGATGATGCCGGCCTGGGAGTGGAGGCCGCTGGCCCAGGCGACGAGGCACGAGAACCAGATGTGCTCGAGCAGCAGCGCGATGGTGCTCTCGCGCTCGCTCGGCGGCTCGGTCAACCCCGCGATGCCTTTCGGCTGCTCGTCGCCGCGGATCGCCAGGGTGATGAGGCCGGTCATGCGGTCGTGGAAGCGCGAAACCCGGCCGGCGATGGCCGGGTCGCCGGAGGTCATCGCTCGCAGGAAGGCGCGCGTCAGGTTGGGGCGTCGGCACAGCCCGCGGGTTCCGGCCGCGAAGAACCCCGTCACGCGCTCGGCGGCCGTGTTGCCCCGCGGCGGGCGCGCCAGGATGCGGCGCTCCAGCTCTTCGGACTCACGCTCCAGGGCGGCGGCCAGCAAGTCCTCCTTGCTGCGGAAGCGCCGGTAGAGGGTGCCCAGGGCGACGCCCGCCCGGTCCGCCACGTCGCGCAGCCGCACGGCCTCGAAGCCGCCGTCCTCGGCCAGCTCGACGGCCGTCTCCATGATTCGGCGGGCG
Source organism: Deltaproteobacteria bacterium (assembly GCA_019310195.1). Taxonomy (GTDB): domain Bacteria; phylum Myxococcota_A; class UBA9160; order UBA9160; family JAFDET01; genus JAFDET01. The sequence goes on along the minus strand of JAFDET010000159.1, from coordinate 678 downwards.
CGCTCCTCCATCCCGCCGCATTGAAACACGTTCTAGTGCGGCGGGCCAGTCCCGTCTGCGGGGGTCGATCCTTGCCGATCCCTGCCTACTTACGGAGTTCGCGCTTCAGGATCTTGCCGGTGGGGCCCTTGGGCAGGGTGTCCAGGAACTCGATCGTGCGGGGATACTTGTAGGCCGCCAGGCGCTCCTTGCACCAGGCGATCAGCTCTTCGGCGGTGATGCTCTGTCCCACGGCCAGGGCGACGATGGCCTTCACCTCTTCGCCGTGGCTCTCGTGCCCGACCCCGATCACGGCGGCCTCCACCACGGCGTCGTGTTGGTAGAGCACCTCCTCCACCTCGCGCGGATACACGTTGAAGCCGCCCCGGATGATCATGTCCTTGGTGCGGTCCACGATGAAGTAGCAGCCGTCCTCGTCCCGCATCCCCACGTCGCCGGAGTGGAACCAGCCGTTGCGAAGGGTTTCGGCGTTGGCTTCGGGGCGCTTCCAGTAGCCCTTCATGATGTTGTGGCCGCGGATGCAGATCTCTCCGCGCTCGCCGTCGGGCAGGGGCTGGTCGTTCTCGTCCAGGATCGCCAGCTCCACGCCCCAGGCCGGGTAGCCGATCGATCCCACCTTGCGCGGCTTGTCCAGCATGTTGAAGCTGGCAACCGGCGACGTCTCCGAGAGGCCGTAGC
>JAFDET010000397.1 GCA_019310195.1 Deltaproteobacteria bacterium | reverse complement strand
TCCTTGCCGGCGAAATGGTTGTAGAGGCTGGGAATGCGCAGGCCGGAGGCGGCGGCCACATCGCGCAGAGTGGTGCCGGCGTAGCCCTTCTCGGCGAACAGACGCTCGCCAGTGTCGAGGATCCGCTGTCGACTGCGCGCGCCCTTGGGCGTGAGGCGAACTGTCTCATCCTGGGCCAGGGCCGGCATCCGCTGCTCTCCTCAAAACGAACGAGCGTTAGTTTCTTTATTTCGGCCTTCCGTGTCAATGAGCTGAGGCGGCTCCCTGCGGGGAACCGATGCTCGAGCCCCGCCCCTGTGCCACCCTGAGCCCCCGCAGCCAAGGAGAACCCCCATGCGCGACCTCAAGCTCGGACTTCAGCTGGGCTACTGGCAGGCCCAGCCCCCCACCGACCACGTCGAGCTGGCCCAGGAGGCCGAGCGCCTGGGCTTCGACTCGGTGTGGACGGCCGAGGCCTGGGGCTCCGACTGCTTCACCCCGCTGGCGTACCTGGCCGCGCACACCTCGAAGCTGCGCCTGGGCACGGCCGTGTGTCAGATCTCGGCGCGCACGCCCGCCGCCACGGCCATGGCGACCCTGACCCTGGACCACCTGTCCAAGGGCCGCATGATCCTGGGCCTCGGCGTCTCGGGCCCCCAGGTGGTGGAGGGCTGGTACGGGCAGCCGTTCTCCAAGCCGCTCTCACGCACCCGCGAGTACGTGGACATCGTTCGCCAGGTGCTGCGCCGCGACAAGCCGGTGCGCAGCGACGGCCCCCACTACCCCCTGCCCTTCCACGGCGAAGGCGCCTGGGGCCTGGGCAAGCCGCTTCGCTCCATCACCCATCCCCTGCGCGCCGACGTCCCCATCTTCCTGGGCGCCGAGGGCCCCAAGAACGTGGCCATGACCTGCGAGATCGCCGACGGCTGGCTGCCGCTCTACACCTCGCCCTTCCGCCCGGAGGTGTACCAGGACGCCATCGCGCAGCGCCGCGACGACTTCGAGATCTCGCAGTTCACCATCGTCAACATCCACGACGACCTCGAGCAGGCGCTGATGCCGGTCAAGTTCATGCTCGGCTTCTACATCGGCGGCATGGGCGCCAAGAAGCGCAACTTCCACAAGGAGCTGATGGCGCGCATGGGCTTCGAGGCCGAAGCCAACAAGATCCAGGACCTCTTCCTGGAAGGGAAGCGCAACGAGGCGGTGGGCCACGTACCGGATCAGTTCGCCGACGAGATCTCGCTGTGCGGCCCCATCGACCGCATCAAGGAGCGGCTCGACGCCTGGCGCGAGTCGCCGGTGACCTCGCTGCTGATGACGCCCAGCGACGTGGGCACGCTGCGCAGCATGGCAGAGCTGGTGCTCTAGCGGAACCCGCGCCCACGCCGGCGCATCCCACGCCTGAACCCTATGCAGGAGACCGGATGATCCTCGACCTCTTCAAGCTGGACGGACGCGTCGCCATCGTGACCGGCGCCGGCAAGGGCATCGGGCGCGGCATCGCCAAGGCGTACGCCGAGGCCGGCGCCGATGTCGCCGTGGCCGCGCGCACCGAGTCCGACCTGGAGTCCCTGGCCGAAGAGATCCGCGGCCTGGGCCGGCGCGCCTTGGCGATCCCCACCGACGTGCTGCAGTCCGATCAGCTGGACGCGCTGGTGGAGCGCACCGCCAAGGAGCTGGGGCGCATCGACGTGGTGGTGAACAACGCCGGGGGCACGGCGCCCACGCCCCTGCTGCAGCAGAGCGACGAGGCCTTCGAGGCCGCGTTCCGCTTCAACGTGGGCACCGCCCGGCACCTCTCCCAGCGGGCCATCCCGCACATGCTGGAGGGTGACGGCGGCGCCATCGTCAACATCTCGTCGGGGCTGGGCCACCTGGTGGACTCGGGCTTCACCGCCTACGGAACGGCGAAGGCAGCGCTGTCCCACCTGACGCGCCTGATGGCGTGCGAGTTCGCGCCGCGAGTGCGGGTCAACGCCCTGGCCGTGGGGGGGCGAGCTCAAGGAGCAGATGGAGGCGATGACGCCCATGGGCCGCCTGGGCTCCACCGAGGACATCGCCGCGGCCGCGCTCTACCTGGCCTCGCCCGCCGCGGGCTGGGTGACCGGCAAGGTCTTCGAGGTGGACGGCGGCACCGTCGACTCCAACTGGCCGCTGAAGATCAGCCTCCGCCAGCGGTGGTGGTGGCGGCATCGTCGTCCCAGGGATAGTCGTCCAGCGCCAGGGTGCGGCACAGGCCGCCACCGGCGCGCGCGTACTGGTCGCCGTCGATGTAGTCCCACCAGGTCAGGCTGGCCAGCACACCACAACGGTGCTTGGGCTCCTCGAGCCGCGGATCCTCCAGCACGGACGCCACCACCTTCTCGATCGTCCAGACCTCCGACTCCATGCGCAGGCCGCCGTCGTCGGGCGTGTCCAGCACCATGTAGCGGGGCGCGTCGCCGCTGCCGCCGACCCAGGGTGTCCACTCGGGCAGGTCGCCGGCGCGGCCGGTCCCGGGCGCGCCGGCGTACGCGAAGTTCGCCCAGTAAGACATCATCTGCTGGGCCAGGGTCTCGCGCCCGCCGGAGTTCCAGGGAACGAACAACCGGTTCGACTCCGGGCCCACGTTCCAGTGGCCGAACACGAAGGGAATCTCCAGTCCGTGACCCGCGCCCACCGTGGACGGGCCATCGGCCAGGAACGGGATACCGGGCTCCTCGTCCCAGTCCCAGCGATAGGCGAACACGCTGGGGCCCTGCTTCGCCAGCATGGCCTCCGCCGGCGCGTCCACCGAGCGGGCCTTCCAGGCGCGCGCGCGTGCGTCGGACTCCGCGTCGTAGCGGTCCTGGTCCTTGGGAACCGGGAACATGCCCAGGCGGAAGTCCACATAGTGCGGGTTGAACGCCATGAAGAGCTTCTCTTCGTCGCGGTTCGTCCCGAACACGATGGGCACCTGGTTGTAGGCGCCCCGGGCGATGCGACCCGCCATCTCCTGCCGCGGCAGGACGAAGCCGTCGCGGATCACCGCCGGCATCTCCAGCATGCCGTCCGTGTAGCCCTCCTTCACGTAGGCCTGGAGGATCTCGAGGTTGGACTTCGCGCGCAGGTAGCTCTCGACCTCCGGGTCGTCCCGCGTGTCGAGCCAGGCGCGCGCCGCGTCGCGGTCGCCCGCGGTCCCATCCTCTACCAGTAGCTTCGCCAGGATCTCGTTGGAGCTGTGGGGCTCGCCGGCCCGCGGGTCGTCGGCGAAGTTCTCGGCTTCCCACGCCGCCGCCGAGCCCAGGCCGCCGCTCTGCACGATGGCGCGGTGGAAGAGCCCGCGCGCCCGCGCCGACAAGACCATGGTCATCACGTTGGTGCCGCCGGCGGACTCGCCAAAGATCGTCACGTTGCCCGGATCGCCGCCGAAGTCGGCGACGTTCTCGCGGACCCACTCGAGCGCCCGGATCATGTCGAGGGTTCCGTAGTTGCCCGAGCGGTCCGCCGCCGTGGTTCCCTCGCCGCGCAAGGAGGCGTGACGGAACCAGCCGAACGGCCCCAAGCGGTAGTTGATCGCCACCACGATCACGTCGCGGCTGGCGGCCAGGTTGCCGCCATCGTAGAAGCCGGCGCTGCCGATGGTGTTGCCGCCGCCGTGGATCCAGAACATCACGGGCAGGCGCGCATCGCCCGCGGGCACCTGAGCCGGCTCGAAGCGCGGCGCGAAGACATCCAGGTAGAGGCAATCCTCCTCGCCGCTCGGCTTGCCGGTGTCCTCGCGGGTTCCGCCGGAGAAGACGCTGGCCAGCTGGGTGCAGGATGTCCCGGTGGCCAGGGCCTCGCGGGTGTCGGCCCAGGGCGGCAGCGGCTGGGGCGCGCGCCAGCGCAGCTCGCCCACCGGCGCCTCGGCGTAGGGGATGCCGCGCCAGGCGTGGTTGCCGTAGCTTCCGGCGAAGCCCACCACGTGCCCGGCGGGCAGGCTGCGGGCGCTGCTGGGATCGGCGGCCGGCGGAGCCGGGTCGCCGCCGCAGGCCGCGAGCGCCAGGCCGAGAATCATGGCGAACGAAGAGAGTGCGACGCGAGTGGTCACTGGGGGGCCCTCCTGAGGAAGCGGGTAGGATAGGGGACACCGCGTGTCATACGCATCCCGCTCAGGAGTGGCACGCGCTGCAGGACTGCCCCCCCGCGCAGTTATGCAGGAACGTCCCTCTGTGCAGGAGTGGTACTGCGTGCAGGGGCCAGGGTGAGGGAGCCGTTCTGCCAGCGAACGACTCGGTCGGCGGGGGGGACGCGGTGCCAGGCGAAGTTGGCGAGCAGCTCTGCGGGTGTGGCCGGGCTCGCGTCGGGGCGCAGGCCGGCTGCGTGGGCCAGGAAGCCGCAGAGCTCGGCCGCCGTGTAGCGCGCGCGCAGCTCGGCGGCGCCCACGGCGCCGTGGAACTTGGCCAGCTTTCCGCCGTGGTCCTCGAGG
>JAFDET010000158.1 GCA_019310195.1 Deltaproteobacteria bacterium | reverse complement strand
CCCGCGTACGTGAGCGTCGCCCAGCCAGAAACGGCTTCGCATCTCGCAGCCGTCCCCGGTCTCACGGATCAGGTGGACCAAGTAGCCGGTGTCGACGGGACGATCGGTGAAGCCCACTCGCGCGCAGACCGCCGTCTGCACGTCCGCGCGCTCGAAGGCCGCTTCGTCCAGGCCGAACCTGTGGGGCTGTTTGAACGTGATGGCCAGACGGAAGATCTCCGGGCCTACGTACTCGTCCACGTAGGACGTGTTGCCCCGGTAGCGATCTCGGTCGGTAAGGTCCGGGACGGCGCCTCGCGGGTGGCGCATCTGGGAGAAGAGGTGGGCCTGTGGGTGCCACAGCTTGTAACGCTCGGTCTCCTCTCCGTGCCAGCCGAACCACCAGTCGATCATGGCACCGCTGGCCCCAGGAAAACGGGTCAGGGTGGCCACGTGGACGCCGCCGTCGGCGAGGCGCGCCCAGCCCGTCTCCAGCGGCAGGTACCCCGGCTCGAGGAGCTGCGCCGCTTCAGCGCGGGGCAGGGCATCCCGAGCCGGGCTCTCGCCCCTGCGCAGCACCTCCTCCACGGAGTCCGGAAGCGGATCCATCTCCCAGCGGAAGAACCGCTCGTAGGAACGGCCGCACAGCTCGCGCCGCAGCAGGCCCAGGTGGACGCGGCGGCGACGCTCTAGCGGAATGGCCCTTTCCGGCATGGTGGCGCCGGCTACCGCGAGCCCGGCTCGATCAGCTCGAAGACGTTGCCGTCGGGATCGCGGATCCACAGCTGGCCGTTCTCGGCGCTGGTCTTCAGCACCTCGACGCCACGGGCCTCGAGCGCTTCCAGGGTCTTGGCGTAGTCGTCGACCTGGAATGCGGTGTGCGGGCCCAGCGGCGTCAGGCCGGCCGACCGCGTGCCCACGTCGGCGCCCTCGGGCGTCACGATGATGTGGATCTCCGCGTCGCCGATCCGGTACCACTTGCCGCCCAGGCCCATCTCCGGGCGCGGGATCTCTTCGAGGCCCAGGACGCCTTCGTAGAAGGCGCGGGCGCGCTCCAGGTCGCTGACGGGGAACGAGACGTGGTGGACGCGGCTTCCGATCATGGGGCCTCCGGGCATCGCGGTCACCTAGGATACCCTAGCCGCAATGAAGACCCTCGATCTGCGCAGCGATACGGTCACGCGCCCGACGCCCGCCATGCGCGACGCGATGGTCGTGGCCGAGGTCGGCGACGACGTCTACTTCGAAGACCCCACGGTGAACCGGCTCCAGGCGGTGGCTGCGGAGCTGCTGGACAAGCAGGCCGCGCTCTTCGTCCCCAGCGGCACCATGGCCAACCAGGCGGCCATCGCCGTTCACACCCGGCCCGGCGACGTGGTCCTGGCCGGCGAGAACGCCCACGCACTGCTCTACGAGGGTGGCGCAGCGTCGGCGCTCTCGGGCGTGCAGATCCAGACGCTCGGGAGCGGGGGTCTGTTCGATGCGGGCGCCGTGCTGGCCGCGATCCACCCGGACGAGCAGCACTACGCGCCCACCACCCTGGTGACCGTCGAGAACACGCACAACGTGGCGGGCGGCGTGGTGTTCCCGCTGGACGAGATTCGCGCCATCGCCGACGCGGCCCGCGAGCGCGGCCTGGCGCTCCACATGGACGGCGCGCGGCTCTTCAACGCCGTCGTGGCCACGGGCATTCCGGCCCGGGAGTGGGCGGAGCCCTTCGACACCATCGCTTTCTGCCTGTCCAAGGGGCTGGGCGCTCCGGTGGGCTCCATGGTCTGCGGCGACGAGGCGACCCTTCGGCGCGTCCACCGCATGCGCAAGCGCCTGGGCGGCGGCATGCGCCAGGTGGGCATGCTGGCCGCCGCCGGGCTCCATGCCCTGGAGCATCACGTGGCGCGGCTCGCCGACGATCACGCCAACGCTACACGGCTGGCCGCCGGGCTTCGCGAGCTGGGCTTCCGGGTCGAGCCGGAGCCGGAGACCAACATGGTGCTCTTCCACGTGGATGACGAGATGGCCTTCCTGCGCGCCACCCGCGAGCGCGATCTTCTGGTCAACCCGATTCGCGCTCATACCTTCCGCGCCGTGACCCACCTGGACGTCAGCGCCGAGGACGTGGAGGATGCCCTCGAGCGCATCGGGCAGGTGGCGTAGGTGTCCGAAGGGACGGTCCTCATCGAGAGTCGTTTCCAGGGTCCGCCCACATCCGGCAACGGGGGGTACGTGTGCGGGCGACTGGCGGCCTTTCTGGATGGCGCCGTAGCCGTGCGGTTGCGCGAGCCGCCGCCCCTCGAGGTTCCGTTGTCCGTGCAGCGGACCGACGACGGCGCCGCGCTGACCTACGAAGGCCGCACAATCGCCGCGGCGCGGCCCGTTGTGCTTCCGCTGGAGCCGCCCGCGTCGCCGACCGCCGAACAGGCCGCGCAAGCGTCGCGGAGCTACCGCGGTTTCGAGTCCCACTGGTTCCCGTCGTGCTTCGTCTGCGGCCCGGAGCGGGAGCCCGGGGACGGGCTGCGCATCTTCCCCGGCGCCGCGGCCGGATCCGACATGGTTGCGTGTAGATGGACACCCCACGCCACGCTGGGCGACAGTGCCGGCCGGGTGCGCCCCGAGTTCCTGTGGGCCGCCCTCGACTGTCCTGGAGGCTTCGCCTTCGAGGCCCCTGCCGAGGGCGTCATCCTGCTGGGCGAGCTGGCGGTGGCGCTGGACGGGGACGTGGCCGTGGGCGAGCCCTGCGTCGTGGTGGGTTGGGAGACCGAGCGCGACGGACGCAAGCACCATACGGGGACCGCGATCTACGACGCGTCGGGCGCCTGCCGAGGCGTGGGCCGCGCGATCTGGCTCGAGGCGGCGCGTCCCCCGACCTGACCCGGCCGCCGCTGCCGGGCCCTGCTACCCAGGGCGCGCGGCAGATTCCGTCGGGTGTAGCCTGCGGTTCGCATCTCCCGCTCCGGATCCTACTCTACGCGGATGCCGCGCCGCGCTCCGATGTTCGCCCTGCTCGCCGTGCTCCTGCTGGCGGCGGGGTCCGCTGCGGCCCAGGACCCGGACGACGTGTGCGTGGTGGAGGTGGGGGTGGTGTGCCCGCGCATCGCCTGGTGGTCGGCGGCCATGCGCAAGTGCCTGGACGCCCACCGCGACAAGGTCTCCCAGGCCTGTCGGGACGCCGCCCTGACGCGGCCCGAGCCCGAGCCGCCGCGCGAGCTGCGGGAGGCCTGCCGCGAGGACTTCCAGCGCTTGTGTCCGAACGTGGGCGCCGAGGCGTCGCGCAAGCGCGTGGTGGCGTGCCTCAAGGACCATCGCGACGACGTGTCCCTGGAATGCTCGGACGCGTTGTCGGTCAAGAAGAAGAAGAAGACCCTGGACGCGGCGGACTGCTACCGGGTGCAGCGGGCGATCTGCCCTGTCGCCGGCTTCGGCGAGGCTCTGCGCGACTGCCTCCGCTTCAACGAAGCGGACCTGCCCAAGGAGTGCCGCATCCCGCGCAATCGGCGCCAGAAGGGCGTCATCGATCTGCGCTGAGCCGCGAGCGCGGGAGACTCAGTCCGTCTTCACCCGGACCGCGCCCGCACGAACCAGGCGCGTGAAGAGTGCGGCGAGCTCCGGATCGAACTGCGTCCCCGCGCCGGACTCGATCTCGGCGAGCGTCTCCTCCACGGAGCGAGCGGGCCGATAGCTGGCGGTGATCATGCTGTCGAAGGCCTCGGCAATGCCGATGATTCGCGCCTCCAGCGGGATGGATTCTCCCTCGATGCCGTCGGGGTAGCCGGCGCCGTTCCACCACTCGTGGTGGTGCGCCACGAAGGGCGCCAGTTCCTCCCAGAGCCGGATGCGCTCCATCATGCGCGCGCCCTGGCGCGGGTGCTTCTGGTAGCCGGCGGGAATCCCCCAGTGGTCGGGGTCGATGCGGAACATGCCCACGTCGTGCATCAGCGAGGCGAAGTGAAGGCCCTGGAGCCGCGGGTCGTCGAAGCCCAGCTCGCGGCCCATCACGTTGGCGAACTGCGCCACGCGCCGGGAGTGACCTACCTGGTAGTCCAGGTACGCGTCCAGGGCGGTGACCAGCAGGTCGGTCATGTGGGCGAAGAAGTTGCGTTGGGCGTCGCGCAGGTCCGCGTTGGACACGGCCACCCCGGCCATGCCGGCCAGGGTCGTGAGTGCGCCCACGTGCTGGGTGTCGAAGCGGGCATGACGTTCGGTGTGCACCGCGACCAGCACACCGCGTTGCCCGGAGCGGATGGCGAGCGGCACGGCGGCGGCGGCGGTCAGCCCTGCCGAGCTCCTGCCGTCGCTTCCCACCAGCGCGGGCCGGCGGGTCTCCAGGGCCATGCGCACCATGGCGTCCACGGCGCGCTGCGCCTTGGTGTAGATCTTGTCGGCCTCGCGCCCGGCGTGGTCGATCAGCTCGAGGTCCACGCCCTTCTCGCTGGCCAGGAAGACGTAGGCAGCACGCCCCTCGCACACGACCAGCGCTGCCTGCGCCACGGTGTGCGCCACCTCGCCGGCGTGGTGCGCCTCGGATACGGACTGCGAGACGTCCACCAGGCGGGCCAGGCGTTCCTGGTCGGACCGCAGCCGCTGCAGGGTCTGGACGGCGAAGCGACGCAGTACGAAGAACGAGCCCATGCAGAGCACGCCCGCCGAAGCCAGGACGCCCATCTGGGCCAGGGCGCCGGCCTGGGAGAGGTAGCCCCCCTGGGCGGCGGCGTTCTCGATGGCCGGGCGCGCGAAGATCGCGCCCAGCGCCACCAGCGGGACCACGGCGCCCAGGAAGTACGCCACGAAGACGGCGCGATCCAGCTTCTGGGAGAAAATCGAGTGCTTGTGGGCACGTCGGGTCATCAGGGCCTAGATCGGCCGGAGCAGCCCGGTTCTGAAGGGCATGTGCGGGGCGATTCGCCCGAGAGTGCAGCGCAAACGGCACTTGCTGGGGCGAAAACACTACGTCGCGCCGTGCCCTGAGCGGGGAAGCGGGGGTAGACTCCGCGCCATGCCGGATCCCCAGGCGCTCCTGCGCCGGCGTCCCTTTGCGGCCGTGGCCCCACTGGTGAGGATCTCACCTCTGTCGGGAGACGGCGCCCACAGCGGAGGCGCCTTCCTGGCCGAGGCCGAGGACGGGCGTCGCTTCAAGCTGCGGGTCTGCCGCAGCCGACGCAGGGCGCGGCAGCTCGAAACCACGCTGCGGGCCGTGCCCGAGTTCTTCCCGGCCCTGGTGGCGCGCGAGGGCCGGCTGCTCCTGATCGAGTACCTGGACGGCGAAGCCCCGAGTGACCGCAAGCGCCTGCGGCCGTACGCATCGGACCTGGGGCGCTTCTACGCCGAGATCCACCGTCGCGGAGCCCGCCGTGGCGCGGGCGGCCGGCTTCGCACCCTGCTGGAGTCCCTGCGCATCCGCCTTCAGCTGGTGCGCCAGCTTCGCGTCCTGGCGCGCGTCGACGCCGGGCTGGCGCGCCAGGTCCGTGCGCAGCTGACCCGCTGGCGCGGGAGCTACGGAATCCCCGTTGCCCTGGAGCTGTGGGACACCCACAAGGCCAACTTCCTGATCGGCGGCGACGGACGCCTGCACTACGTGGACGAGGACGGGCTCCACTACGCCATGCGGGGCATGGGGCTCGGCAAGCTGCTGGCGGATCCCGGCGTCCGCCCGGGCAGCCCCAAGCGCACCCGCGAGTGGTACGCCTTCTGCGAGGGCTACGCCCAGGTGGGTGATGCGGGCTTCCTGACCCCCGAGTACTGCGCCTACGCCCGGCTCCTGGAGCTGATCCGCAGCATCGAGTTCAAGCTTCGCAAGGACCAGCGCGTTCACAAGCTGGACGACGAGCTTGCCGAGCTGCGCGAGCTGGTCGGGCCCGGCATCAAGCGGCCCCCGCTTCCGTCCGATGACGACTTCGGACTCAAGCGGGAGCCGAAGCCGGGTGAACTCGACGAGCCTTCATGACCTGAAGCTCCTGGTCCTGTCCTTCCATCCCATCGTGGTGATCGAGACGGTGGAAGAGGACAGGGTGAGCGCCCTGCTGGACGCCGTGGCGGGCGAGCTCTCCATGGCCCACTTCAACTGGTCCATCAACCGCGGGCTCGAGCGGGTGCCCGGTGACGAGCCCATCGCCACCCAGTGGACCACCGATCCCCTGCAGCTCCTCTCCCACATCCAGGCCATGACCATCGAGTCGCTCTACCACCTGCGCGACTTCGGACGTCACCTGGACACACCCCAGGTGGTGCGTCAGCTCCGCGACCTGGCCAAGGCGTTCTCCGCCACGCGCTCCACGCTGATCCTCACCGGGCGTCGGATCGAGCTCCCGGACGAGGTGGCCCACCACGCGGTTCCCTACGAGCTGCAGCTGCCCGGCCGCGACGAGCTGCGTCCGGTGCTGCGCTCGGTGCTGCGTTCGCTGGGCGAGCGGCGGCCGGTTCCGGTGCAGATGGATGACGCGGGCATGGATCGCTTCCTCGATGCGCTGTCGGGTCTGACGGTGAACCAGGCCCGCCAGGCCATGGCTCGGGCCGTGCTGGAAGACGGTCGCCTGGACACCGAGGACATCGCCGCCGCGCTCGCCCGCAAGGCGGAGACGCTGCGCCAGGACGGCCTGCTGGAGTACCGCCCGGCCGAGGACAATTCGTTCCAGCTCGGCGGTTTCGGGCGCCTGAAGGGCTGGCTGGAACGCGCCCGGGTGGGCTTCAGCGCGCAGGCGCAAGAGCTCAACCTGGCGCCGCCCAAGGGCATCCTGCTGGTGGGCGTGCAGGGCTGCGGGAAATCGCTGGCCGCCAAGTACGTGGCGCGCGAGTGGGAGCTTCCGCTGGTCAAGCTGGACGCCGGCCGCCTCTACGACAAGTACATCGGCGAGAGCGAGAAGAACCTGCGCCGCGCCACGCGCCTGGCCGAGAGCATGGCGCCGGTGGTGCTGTGGATCGACGAGATCGAGAAGGCCTTCGCCCAGGGTGGCGGGGGCAGCGAAGACGGCGGAACCTCGCGCCGCATCTTCGGCGCCTTCCTGACCTGGCTTCAGGAGAAGCGCGCCGACGTCTTCGTGGTGGCCACCGCCAACGACCTCTCGAGTCTTCCGCCGGAGCTGATTCGCAAGGGGCGCTTCGACGAGATCTTCTTCGTGGACCTGCCGACGGCCGAGGAGCGTCGGGCGATCTTCGAGATCCACCTCGCGCACCGCCGCCAGCGGGTCGCGGACTTCGACCTGGACCCGCTCCTGGACGCCAGCCAGGGCTTCAGCGGCGCCGAGATCGAGCAGGCGGTGGTGGCGTCCCTCTATGGCGCGCTGCATCGGGGCGAGCCCCTGACCAGCGGCCACCTGGTCGCGGAGCTCAACGCCACCGTCCCGCTCTCCGTGTCGCGCGTGGAGGAAGTGGGACGCCGATCCATCCGCGCTGGCTGCGTTGCGCTCCCTGCGCCGTAGCTACGGCTATGGCTCAGTCGCGCGCCTTGCCAGCGCGGCGTCTCGACGCCCGGGCCGGCGCACTCCCTCTTGGGTCAGGCTCCTAGCCGACAGGCCGGGCCGTCTTGGGCCCGGATGCTGGGTTGCTACGCTCCCGCGCGCAACGAGACGAAGGGACACCATGCGCGCAGCACGAATCGCACTCGCCTTGGCCGCCCTGAGCACGACCGCCGTGCCGGCACGGGTGGGAGCCGATGCTCTCCGGGATCAGGCGAAGCAGCTCTTCGGGACGCCGCCCGCCGAGGCCGTCAACCCCGCCAACCCATCCAGCCCGGCCAAGATCGATCTGGGGCGCAAGCTCTACTACGACGCGCGCCTCTCCAAGAACCACGACGTCTCCTGCAACTCGTGCCATCAGCTGGACAAGTTCGGCGTGGACAACGAGCCCACGTCACCGGGCCACAAG
>JAFDET010000396.1 GCA_019310195.1 Deltaproteobacteria bacterium | reverse complement strand
TACCCACGCGGCCCGGCCGTGGCTATCGTCCGGCCAGGGAGGAACCGTCGTGTCGGAAAGCAACGAAGATCTCAAACGGCGCGTCGCCGAGCTCGAGGGCCAGCTCGAGAGCGAGAAGGCCAAGCAGAAGAAGGCCACCTACCTCAAGGTGAGCCAGAAGGGCGCCGTCTCGCTCTACGGAATCCGCCGCTTCCCGGTGACGTTCTACCAGGAAGAATGGGACCGCATCCTGGGGATGGCCGACGACGTCCGCCGCTTCATCGCCGAGCACGAGGCCGAGCTGACGCGCAAGGGCTGACGCAGGTCGCAAGCTACTCTCGCTGCATGGCGACGCGAAGCCGAGGAACCTCCGGGACAGTCCCGCTGGTTACGGCGGTGCTGGCTTCGATGTGGGTGTGGGCGCCGGCGGCGTGGGCTCAGCTGGATGTCGAGGCGCTGATCCGCTCCGGCGACGCGGCTTGGGCCGCTCGCGCCGAGGGCCACGACGGGCGCGGCCTCGCTGCCGAGGAGCCCATTGCCCGCGCCATCCGCGCCTACGAGGCCGCCGTCGCCCTGGACCCGGACCGCCTCGGCGCCCACTGGCGCTACGTGCGTGCGCTCTTCTTCGAGGGCGAGTACGCGCACAGCGAGCCCGACGCGCGCCAGGCTTCCTTCGATCGCGCCGCGGCCGCCTCCAATGCCGCGTTCGAGGCGCTGGCCCGCCGCAGCAGCGATGCCAAGGCCTTGCGACGCAACGATCCCGAGCGCACGCGCGCCGCCTTCGCCGCGAAGCTGCACCCTGACGTGGCACGCATCCACTTCTGGAGCGCCCTGGCCTGGGGCGCACGCGGCCGCTACTACGGAATTCTGGATGGCGTGCGCAACGGTGTGGCACGGCGTCTGTATCGCTACGCAGAGGTGACCATCGCGCTGGAGCCCACCCTGGCTCACGGCGGCCCCCACCGGCTGATGGCCAGCCTACAGCAGCGCGTCCCGCGCATTCCCTTCCTGACGGGATGGGTGGACAAGGACCGCATCCTGCCGGAGCTGGAGCGCGCGATGGCCATCGCGCCGGACTTCCCCGGCAACCAGCTCCTCTACGCGCACACGCTCCTGGACCTGGCGCCGGAGCGGCGCGAGGAGGCGCGCGCACTGCTGAACCAGGTCGCGGCCCTGGAGCCCGACCCGAGCGAGGTCGTGGAGCAGCTCGAGATGCGCGAGAGCGCCCGCGAGACCCTGGCCGAGCAGTTCAACCAGCCGACGCTGCACGCGCCCTAGCCGCAGTCGCCTAGCCCATCCGGTACAGGTACTCCTCCTGCACGATCTTGCCGTCGGCGAGGGTGAAGATGCCCACCTCGCTCATCTGCTGGCGCTTGCCGCTGGGCTTGTGGGTCACGTCCATGTCGAACTGCACGACGAACTGGTCGTCCCGGTGGCCGCAGAACGGGCCGGTCGCGCTGGTGGAGTGGATCTCGTGGTTGTCGTACCACCACTGGTGCTTGCCGCGGATGGCCTGGATGCCCTCGATGCGGGCAGGCATCTCGTCACTGCCCTGGCCCTCGATGCTGACGATCTTCTCCGAGTAGAGGCGGGCGACGGCCTCGGCGTCCTTGCCGTCGTTGGCGAGCTGTACGAGCTGGGTTCCGATCTCGATCGCGGACATGGGCGTCTCCTTGGATGGGGGGCAGGGGGCGGGCCCCTGCACTGCGGCTTCTCTTCTAGACGCAGCGTCTCACCCCCTGGTTACAGGGAGGGACCCAGTCGAGGCCGGGTCCCCTGGGGGCCCAGGAGCGCGCGAACCGTCGGCCCGCCGGCGCGTACTACCGGTTGTGCGCCCAGAAGGAGATCCCATGACGAGCCAAGATCCGGTCCTCGAGGTCGGGAGTCCCGTGGTCGAACGAGGCGAGACGGGCATCCGCATCCTCTACACGCTGGTCCTCTACATCGGGTTCCGGGTGGCGGCCGCGGTTCTCGGAGTCGTGGTGCTCTTCGAGCTGCTCTACACCCTGGTGACCCGCCGGGTGGCGCCCAGCGAGGTGCGCGCCTTCGCCAACCGCACCCTGACCTACCTGTACGAGGTCACGCGCTTCGCCAGCTACAACCACGTCGACGCGCCCTTCCCCTTCAAGGGCTTCCCGCCCGCGCTGGAGCGCATGCCCAGCGAAGACGACCTCTACCCATCGGACCTGGAAGAGCACGAGCCTGCATAGAGGGACGTGCATAGAGGGACGTTCCTGCGTAACTGCGCGCAGTACCACTCCTGCACAGAGGGACGTTCCTGCATAACTGCACGGAGTAC
>JAFDET010000157.1 GCA_019310195.1 Deltaproteobacteria bacterium | reverse complement strand
CTGCGTCGTGCAATGCCCCCAGGACGCGCTCTTCTTCGAGGACGGCGCGGGCCGACGCATCGAGCCCGAGACGATCCGCCGCTTCAAGCTCAACCTGCTGGGCAAGCGCTCGGTGGGAGTCCCGGACGCGCCCTAGAGCAGTGCCTCTACGGGAAGCGGGCGGCCGTGCTCGTCGAAGGCTTCGCAGCGGGGCGGGCGGGCTTGCAGATGCGTGACGCGCAGGCCCTGCCACAAGAGCCACGCGGCGCAGGCGGCGGCGGGAAGCAGGGGCGGCACGCTCCAGGCTGCGAGCGCCGCGCCCGCCAGCAGGCGCTCCAGTCCGAAACCGCCGAAGAGCAGCGCGCCGAAGCTGCCGTGGACCAGCCGCGCTTCGGGCGTCCCCAGCACGCGAGGCCAGCCGGGTCGGCCGGACGCCCGCAGGCGGCCGCCGCCCCAGAACGGCGCGGCCGGATCGCGGCGGCAGTAGAGCAGGCCGGGCACCGCCAGGCAGAGCCAGGCAGCCAGCTCGACCCGATCCGAGCCGGCGATCCGGGTGTCCGGGCGGGCCGTGCGCCAGCAGTCTGTGCAGAGCATTCGCATCCAGGTGCTTCCTCCGAGCACCTCATTGATCGGCAACGCCGGCTCCAACTTTCGGGGAAAGTGGGATTTATCCGAGAAAAGGGCCCTTGGATGTCCCCGCGGGGGCGATCCGCAGCCGGCCGGCCGCGTGCTCAGTCCGCGGCGCCCTCGATGGCGCTGCGCAGGGCGGCGGGATCCTCGAAGTGGAGTGCCTCGACCAGGCGGTTGGCCTCCAGGCGGATCAGGGTGGTGCGCCCCTTCTCGCTGGGCCAGGCGGCGCTGACCTCGCCCTCCTCGTCCAGCAGCACCGGATAGGGTCGCCGGCGCATGCGCGGCTTGGCGATGGCCCGCGCGATGAGGCCGGGCATGCGCGAGATGTCCGCCACGCAGACCGCCCGGTTGCGGCCCAGGAAGGCGGCCGGCGCCTCGCCCAGCGCCTCGCTGTCGAGCATCTTCCGCATCACGGCGCCGCCGTCCATGTCGCGGCTGAAGAGCACCAGACGCACCGCGGCGTCGATGCTGTGCTCCACGCCGTGCTGGTCGGCCAGGGTCACGGGACCCAGGCTCGCTGGGCCGCCCGCCGGCTCGGCGGCGGCCGGGCCGCAGACCCCGAGGGCCACGGCGAGGGTCAGGGCGAGCGAGCGCACGCCCGGCATTCTACTGCGTTCGGCTAGACTCGCCGCATGCCGAACCTCCACGACTTCACGATGACGACGATCGACGGCGCAGAGCAGTCACTGGCCGCTTACAACGGCAAGGTGGTCCTGGTGGTGAACGTCGCCTCCAAGTGCGGGCTCACTCCGCAGTACGAGGGGCTGCAGCGCCTCTACGACACCTACCAGCAGCGCGGCTTCGAGGTGCTGGGCATCCCCTGCAACCAGTTCATGGAGCAGGAGCCGGGGACCGAGGCCGAGATCAAGGACTTCTGCACCACGAACTTCGACGTGAGCTTTCCGATGTTCTCGAAGCTCGACGTCAACGGCGACGGCCGCCATCCGCTCTACGCCTGGCTCACCGGCGAGGACACCAAGCCCGAGGGACCGGGGGACGTGAAGTGGAACTTCGGCAAGTTCCTGGTGGGCAAGGACGGCGCGCTGCTGGCGCGCTTCGAGCCGGGAACGGAGCCCCAGGCCGCGGACCTGAAAGAAGCGCTGGAAGCCGCGCTGAGCTAGGAGCCCGACCCAGGATGGAGCCCACCGTCGGGACGCCGATGCATCCGCGCTGGCGGCGTTGCGCTCCTTGCGCCGTAGCAACGGCTATGGCTCAGTCGCGCGCCTTGCCAGCGCGGCGTCTCGACGCCCGGGCCGGCGCACTTCATCTTGGGTCAGGCTCCTAGCCGCGGTGCGGCGACTCGCGTTGGCTCTGGTTCTGGCTCTGCTGTGCGCCGCTCCGGTTGCGTCGAGCGAGCCGGCCGCCGTGCCGGCTTCGCCCCAGCCGTCCGGCGTGCCTTGGCCCAGCCAGGCGTGGCCTGCCGCCGAGCCCGGCCCCGACGTGGACCGCGCGGCGCTGGAGCAGGCCTACGAGCACGCCTTCCGCACCCTCGGCCGGGCGGGTGTGCCCAACACCCGGGCGCTGCTGGCGGTGCACCGAGGCCGCATCGTGGCCGAGCGCTACGCGGACGGCTTCGATGCACAGACGCGCTTCCACTCCTGGTCCATGGCCAAGAGCGTGACCCAGGCCCTGGTGGGGATCCTGGTGCGGCAGGGGCGCCTCGAAGTGGGCGCGCCGGCGCCGGTTCCCGAGTGGCACGGCGCCGACGATCCGCGCCGCGTAGTCACCCTGAACCATCTGCTGCACATGACGTCCGGTCTGGACAACGCCGATGGCCAGGGCGGCGAGGGCTTCGGGGCGCAGATGCTCTTCGGCGACGGAGCGGCCGACCAGGTGGCCTTCGCCAGCGACGTCGCGCTGACCCGCGAGCCCGACACGCACTGGGCGTACTCGACCGCCACCAGCAACATCGTCGCCTGGATCGTGCAACAGGAGGTGGGCGGCACGCCGGAGGCCCTGCTCGGGTTCCTGCACCGCGAGCTTCTGGACCCCCTGGGCATGCGGCGCACGATCCCGGAGTTCGACGCCGCCGGCCACTACCTGGGTGGCGGCTTCGTCTGGGCGTCGGCCCACGACTGGGCGCGCTTTGGCTACCTGTACCTGCGCGACGGCGTCTGGGAGGGGAGCCGCATCCTCCCCGAGGGCTGGCTGGACTACACCACCACGGCCGCACCGGCGCCCAACAACTCGGTGCACACGGCCCATTTCTGGATCAATGCACAGGCCCGGCCCGGCCAGTTCGAGATCCTGCCCGGCGCCCCGCCCTCCGCCTTCTGCGCGTCGGGCGCCTACGGGCAGTACGTGTGCATGGTGCCGACCCACGACCTGCTGGTGGTGCGCCTGGGCGAGATGCAGGGCATCGACTGGCCGGAGCTGCGCTCGCCCATCGTCGAGCTGATCGCGGCCTTCCCGCCGCTGCCCGAGGCGCCCTAGCCGTGCGCCGGATCGCCCTGTGGACCGCTGCTCTGGTGCTGCTGGCCGCGCTGGTGGTGGCGGCGCTGTACGGCCCGCGCCTGCGTCGCATGGCCGGAGTGGGCGCCGGCTACGTGGCCAAGCAGACCTGCTCGTGCATGTACCTGGCCGGGCGCTCGTTCGACGCCTGCCGCAGCGACCTTCCCGCCAGCATGGACCGGATCCGCGCCGAGGTCCTCGACGGCGTCGAGGGCGTCCGCGCCGACGCCCTCTTCCTCGAGCGGCGCGCCCAGCACATCCCCGGCCGCGGCTGCACCCTCCAGCCCTGGAACTGAGCAAGGGGACGGTCCTCAGGTCTGGCACCCGGTGCAGTTTTGCAGGAACGTCCCTGAATGCAGGTCTTGGCCGGACGACGACCGTTTTGGAGCGCTGCACTGGTGGCGCTGGCATTTGGGTTGTGCCCTGCCCTGCCGGCGACGGCGGCACCGGCCGGCACGTCGGAGGCGAACGCCGCCGGCAGCGCTGACGGTGGCGACGCCTACGCCGCCGAGCGGATGCGCGTGATCATGGCGATCCTGGCCTACGTCCTGCCCCGCAGCATGGATCCGAGCCGCTTCGCCGACCCGGAAGACAGCCAGGCCATCGGGAGCGCGCTGCGCAGCATGGCCGAGCGCGCCGACGACCTGGAGACCCACGGCGTCGAGCGCGGCAGCGGCTTCCGGCACCTGGCCGAGGTCCTGGCGCGCGACGTGCGCGAGGCCGATCGACGCTTCCGCGACGGGCGGATCGAGGAGTCCGCCTTCCTGGTCCAGCAGCTGACGGAGAACTGCCTGGCCTGCCACGCACGCCTCCCCAGCACGTCGGACACCCCCATGGGCCAACGGCTGGTGGAGGAGATGGACCTGGACGGGCTCACGCTCCCCGAGCGCGCGCGCCTGCAGATGGCGACGCGCCAGTTCTCGGCGTCCCTGGATACCTGGGAGAAGATCTTCGCGTCGCCGAACACCACGCCCGCCCAGCTGGATCGCATGGGCTATCTCGGCGACTACCTGACCCTCTGCATCCGCGTCACCGGCGATCCGCAGCGGGCGCTGGCCACCTTGCGCCGCCTGGCCACGCGCCCCGACACCAGCGACTGGGTGGCCAGGGACCTGGCGGCCTGGATCGACACCCTGGAGGAGCTTCAGACGCGGGGCCTGGAAACCGGCGACGGATCCAGCCTCAAGACCGCCCGTGAGCTTCTGAACGAGGGCGACCGCGTGCGCGAGAGGCCGGCCGACAAGACCGGCCTGGTCTACGACCTGGTCGCGTCGAGCCTGCTGTACCGCTACACGGAGTCGCAACCCTGGGGCGGCCACCACGTGGCCGAAGCCTACTACCTGCTGGGCGTGGCCGAATCGCGCATCGACCGCTCCTACTGGATCAGTCAGTCCGAGTTCTACCTGGAGACGGCCATTCGCATGGCGCCGGATGCGCCCTTTGCGCGCCAGGCATACGACCACTTGGAGAAGATGACCCTCCAGGGCTACACGGGCTCGTCGGGTGTGCACCTTCCCGACGACGTGCGCGAGAACCTGGAAGCGCTGGAGCAGCTGATCGACGCCAGCGCGCCACCCACGGGCTGAGGCGCGGCGCTCAGTCGGTCAGCAGCGCGACGATCTCGTCCTCTTTGGCGCGGGCGTCGGCGCGGCCCAGCTCGACGAGCTGGCTGGTGTAGCAGCCGTCGAAGAGCAGGTAGGAGAGCAGGTCGGCCTCGCCGCGCGGAACGCCGCGCAGGGCCAGCCGCGCCATGAAGCGCATGGAGCCCAATGACTTCTCGCGGACGCGCTGGTGGTAGCAGTCGTCCGCCATCTCTCCGATGTCGCGGCCCGGCCGGATCGTAGCGACGCGGACGTGGCGGTAGCCGGCGCCGCGCTGCTGGCGCACCGCCGGGTTCATTTGCTTCAGGAAGTCGGCGCCGTAGACCTTGCGGCCGTGCTCGATCCAGGCGTTCACCAGGTCGATGCGCTGTAGCTCGTACTCCAGCTGATCCAGGAGCAGCGCGTTGAGCACCTTGCCCAGCACGAACGCGGGCTGGGTCACCACGTCCTCGGGGTAGGCGTCGGCGTGCCCCAGCAGCCCGGGCTCGTGCTTCAGCGCGATCACCAGCACGCGATCCGCGCCCAGGCGCAGGGCCGGCGACAGCGGCGTGTTCATGCGCAAGCCGCCGTCCACGTAGTAGTGCTCGCCGATCCGCACCGACGGGAAGAGAAACGGGATGGCCGCCGAGGCGCGCACGTGACGTGGCCCGATCTCCTCCGAGATCGCGGTGGCGTTGGGGTCGTAGGCCCAGGGCGTGGGGTCGGCCAGCGGGCCGTCCATGAAGACCGCCACCCGGCCGCTGCGCACTTCGGTGCACGACACGCACAGCAGGCCGGGGCGGGCCGCCTCCAGGTTGCCGCGCAGGCCGGCCCACGGGATGCGGGCCGTGACGATCTTCTCCAGCGGCGAGAGGTCCAGCAGGCCGCCCACGGTGGCCCGGGTGTCGCCATCGTCGGCCCGCGCGATGCGCGTCAGGCCCAGCGCCCGCAGCGGAAACCCCAGGAGATCGCGCAGCGTGAGCCGAACCACGTGGCGCAGCTCCATCCCGCACCAGACGTCGCGGATCATCCGCGAGCGCTGCTCCGGGGCCAGGTCCGCGCTGGCCGCCAGGTACGCGGCGTGGATCGCGCCCACGGACGTGCCGCTCACCAAATCGAACTCGAAGGGCCGGCCCAGACGCGGGTAGATGTGCTCGAAGAGGTAGGAGAGCACGCCCGCTTCGTAGGCGCCCCGGGCGCCTCCACCGGAGAGAACGATCGCAACGCGACGAGGGGAGCTGGGCATGAGGCTCGATCCACGGTTCCACAGGCCCCGGCAGGCGGCAACGGGTGCGCAGCTTCTCCGCCAAGACGGGGACTCAACGGCGCGGGCGCGCGGACCGATAGGGAAAGGGCCGAAGCAGCCCAGGAGCTCCCAAGCACGATGACCCTCAGCAGCCACCCTCGTGAAGGAGAGGCGCCCCTCCGGGTGCTTCTGCTGGAGCCCGACCCGGCGGAGGCCGCACGCCTGACGGAGGAGCTCGAAGCCGGCCGGCGCTTTGCGGTTCAGCACGCAGCGGAGATCGAGACCGCCCTGGGCCTGGTGGACGAGGAAGACGACGCCTACGACGTGGCGCTGGTGGCACTGACGGCCGACGCCGGCGGCGGCTCGGCGGTGGAGCGCATCCGCATGCTGGCCCCGATCCCGGTGGTCTGCCTGGCCGACCAGCCGAGTCCGGCACCCGCCCTGGACGCGCTGCGCCGCGGGGCCCACGACTGCCTGCTGCGCTCCGAGTGCACCACCCCGCTGCTGGTGCGCAGCCTGGGCCACGCCGTGGAGCACGACCGGCTGGTGAGCGAGCTGGAGGGCCTGCGCCAGCGCGAGCGCTTCCTGGCCAGCCACGACCCGCTCACCGGACTTCCCAACCGCTTCTTCTTCGAGGACCGGCTGCGCCGGGCGGCGACGCGGGCGGCGCGCCGCCAGTCCAACCTGGGCGTACTGTTCCTGGGCCTGGACCGCTTCCGGCACGTCAACGACACCATCGGCTACTCGGCCGGCGACGAGCTGCTGGTGCAGGTGGCCGAGCGCCTGGGCCGCGGCCTGCGCCGCGACGACCTGGTGGCCCGGGTGGGGGGCGACGAGTTCATGGTGCTCCTGGACACGCTGCCCCGCGCCCAGGATGCGTCGGCCGTGGCGCGCAAGCTCCACGACCTGCTGAAGCCGGCCTTCCAGGTGGAGGGGCGCGAGTGCTGGGTGACGCCCAGCATCGGGATCTCGATCTTTCCGCGCGACGGCACCGAGCCCGCGCCGCTGGTGCGCAGCTCCTACTCGGCCATGCGCGAGGTGAAGCGGCAGGGCGGCGGCGCACACGGTTTCTTCAGCAGCACCATGAACGAGACGGCGCGGCGACGCATGCACCTGGAGACCCGGCTGCGCAAGGCCCTGGACGCCGACGAGCTGGAGCTCCACTACCAGCCGAAGGTGGAGACGGACACGGGCCGCATCGTGGGTGCCGAGGGGCTCCTGCGCTGGACGGACCCGGAGCTGGGCGTGGTGGAGCCCAAGACCGTGATTCCCGTGGCCGAGGAAACGGGCCTGATCTCGGACATCGGCCACTGGTCCCTGCGTACCGCGTGCGCCCAGAACGCCGCGTGGCAGGAGCAGGGCTTCGGCCCGCTGCGCGTCTCGGTCAACCTGTCGCCGCGGCAGATCGCCGAGAGCGAGCTGCACGAGACGGTGGTTCGCGCACTGTGGGACACGGGGCTGCACCCGAGCCTGCTGGAGCTGGAGATCACCGAGAGCTGCCTGGTGGAAAACGGCGAGTCCGCACTCCGCGTGCTGGAGGAGCTGAAGCGGGTCGGCGTCTCCATCTCCCTGGACGACTTCGGGACGGGCTTCTCGTCGCTGTCGTACTTGAAGCGGTTCCCGGTGGACGTAATCAAGATCGACCAGTCGTTCGTGCGCGACATCGCGCTGGACCCGGACGACGCCCTGATGGTCACCACCATCATCTCCATCGCCCAGAACCTGCAGCTGGGAGTGATCGCCGAGGGGGTCGAGACCGAGGAGCAGCGCGCCTTCCTGAGCGCCAACGGCTGCCCCGAGTTTCAGGGCTTCCTGGTGAGCGCCGCGGTGCCGCCCAAGGAGTTCACCGAGATGCTCCAGCGCCAGGCTGCCCGCGACGCCGGTTGAGACGCTGCCCCGGGGAGCGCCCCGAGTCTGACTCTGGCTTGGCCCGCATCATTCTGATGCGGGCTAGTGTTGGGGCGCGATGAAGCGCGCCCTGATCGGCCTCGTGCTGCTGCTGGCGCTGGCAGCGGCGCTGCTGCTCGTGCTGCCGGGCCCGGACCGCTCGGCCGGCCGCGTGACCGCCGCGACGCGCGACGCAGAGCGGGTGGCCCGCGCCGAGGCCGACC